>NZ_JBEXWT010000013.1:0-142583 GCF_040629945.1 Kitasatospora sp. NPDC005856
TCTCCGAAGTGAACCGGTCACCGGTCAGCTGCATACCGTCACCGGAATCACCGGCGAAACGAATGATCACCCGATCGAGTCTGCGGATCGGCTTGCCGGGCTTCACCGGAGGGCCGCCCGGGGCGGACGGTCCGGCGGGTGCGGCCGCACCCGGGCGCGCGTCGCCGTGTCCGGCGCGGGCCTCGTCGCCGTCCGAGCCGTCCACTGCCTCTGACTGATCGACCTGACTGGTCACTGCCGCGGACCTCCTCGTGGGAGCACCACCGCGGGCGCGGCCCCGTGCCCCGTCCGCCTGGTGCACCTCTCGCATCCTATGCGGGCCGACACGACGGCGGCCGGAACCACGGCAGTTATTTCACCGGCCCGTGCCTACACCGCACATGGGAATTAACGCCCGCCCGCCGGAGATCATTCCGGCTCGGACGGGCGGGCGCGAGCACTTGGGAGGCGCATGGCCGAGATGCGCTCCCCGGGGACCGCCCCGGGATCCGGGGCGGCGGAACCGGGGCGTCAGGAGTCGAGGCCGGACACGTCAGGAGTTGAGGTAGGTGAGCACCGCCAGCACCCGGCGGTGGTCCTCCGAGCTCTGGGCCAGTCCCAGCTTGAGGAAGATGTTGCTGACGTGCTTCTCCACCGCGCCGTCGGAGACCACCAGCTGCTTGGCCACCGCCGCGTTGGTGCGGCCCTCCGCCATCAACCCGAGCACCTCGCGCTCGCGTGGGGTGAGATTGGCCAGAACGTCGCCCTTGCGGCTGCGGCTGAGGAGCTGCTGCACCACCTCCGGGTCCAGTGCGGTGCCGCCGTCGGCGACCCGGACCACCGCGTCGGCGAACTCGCGCACCTCGGCGACCCGGTCCTTGAGCAGGTAACCGACGCCCCGGGTGGAGCCGGCCAGCAGCTCCGAGGCGTAGCGCTCCTCCACGAACTGCGACAGCACCAGCACGCCCAGCTGCGGGTACCGGCCGCGCAGCTCCACACAGGCCCGCAGTCCCTCGTCGGTGTGGCTCGGGGGCATCCGCACGTCGGAGACCACGACGTCCGGCAGGGCGTCGGCCGCCGCCAGGTCGTGGATGGTCTTCACCAGGGCGTCGCCGTCCCCGACCCCGGCGACGACCTCCAGGCCGCGATCGGTGAGCAGCCGGGTCAGGCCCTCCCTCAGAAGTACGGAGTCCTCGGCTATGACGACGCGACGCATAACGACCTTCCCGGCAGGCGTGTGCTGACGGGAGTCAGTCTCCCCCATCCCGGAGCGTGCGGAGGGCCCGGCCGCGGCTCGGCCGGGCCCGGACACCCCCGGCGGGACTCACATGGTGCGGATCGCCACCGCGTCGCAGAGCCCCTCCAGGGCGGCCTTCGCCGCGCAGTCCGGCAGCGGGGCGAGCAGCGCCCGGGCCTCCTCGGCCCGGCGCAGGGTCTCGGCGCGGGCGCGCTCCAGCGCCGGGTGGGCGCGCAGCAGGCGCAGTGCCTCGGCGTGCAGGTCGTCGTCGGAGAGGTCCTGGTCGAGCAGTTCGCGCAGCCGGGTGTCGGCCGGATCGGACGGGTCGGCGGGCATCTGCTGCAGCAGCAGGGTCGGCAGGGTCGGCACGCCCTCGCGCAGGTCGGTGCCGGGGGTCTTGCCGGACTCGTGGCCGTCACTGGCGATGTCGAGCACGTCGTCGGCCAGCTGGAAGGCGATGCCGATCCGCTCGCCGAACTCGCCGAGGGTGTCCACCAGCTCGCGCTCGGCACCGGCCATCAGCGCTCCTATCCGGCAGGAGACGGCGATCAGCGAGCCGGTCTTGCCCTCCAGGACGTCCAGGTAGTGCAGCAGCGGGTCCATGTCCGAACCGGGGCCGCGGGTCTCCAGGATCTGGCCGGTGACCAGCCGCTCGAAGGCCTCGGCCTGCATGCGGACGGCCTCCGGGCCGAGGTCGGCGAGCACCTGGGAGGCGCGGGAGAACAGGAAGTCGCCGGTGAGGATGGCGACCGAGTTGTCCCAGCGGGAGTTGGCGCTCGGGGCGCCCCGGCGCACCGGCGCCTCGTCCATGACGTCGTCGTGGTAGAGCGTGGCCAGGTGGGTCAGCTCGACCACCACGGCGGCGGGCACCACGCCGGGCGCCCCCGGGTCGCCGAACTGGGCGGCCAGCAGCAGGAGCAGCGGGCGGAAGCGCTTGCCGCCGGCCTCGAGGAGGTGACTGGCGGTGACGGTGATGAACGGGACGTCGCTCTTGACGGCCTCGCCGAGCGCCGCCTCCACCGCGTCCAGTCCGGCCTGGACGTCCCGGGTCAGGTCGCGGTCCTGCACGCTGAGCCCGAAGGGTTCCACGACGGTCACGAAGACCACTCCTCTGTCCCTGGTCGATCTAGCGGCCTGGTCCCTGAGTGCCGCCGCTGGCCATACAGGCAGGGTATCCGGTCGTGAGTGGATCACTGCACGGGCGTGCGGATCCTGTCATGATCGGGCCTGATGCCCTGGTCAGGGCGGCTGCGCGGGCCGGACGGCGGTGGGGGCGAATTCGGCTGGAAATAAAGGTGGGAGAGCTCCTCGGAACTCCCCCGGGCCCGGCTCCCGACACAGACCCGTCCGGGCCGCGCGGACTGGGCGCGGCCCGGACGGGGCCCTGGTCGGGAGTGTCGGACGCAAAGGTCAGCGCACGAACAACGAGGCCTTGGACGCGAGGTCGAGGAAGTACTGAGGGAGCAGTCCGAGACCCAGCGTGACCAGCACCCCCACCCCGATCGCGGTCGCCGTGAAGGCGCTCGGGATCGCGACGGTGGGGCCGCCCGGCTGCGGGTCCGAGAAGAACATCAGCACGATGACCCGGATGTAGAAGAACGCGGCCACCGCCGAGCTCAGCACACCGACGACCACCAGCGGGATCGCCCCGCCGCTGGCCGCGGCCTGGAAGACCGCGAACTTCCCGGTGAAGCCCGAGGTCAGCGGAATCCCGGCGAAGGCCAGCAGGAACAGCGCGAACACCGCCGCCACCAGCGGCGAGCGCCGCCCGAGCCCGGCCCAGCTGGACAGATGGGTCGCCTCGCCCTTGGAGTCGCGCACCAGGGTGACCACCGCGAACGCCCCGAGGGTCACGAAGGCGTACGCCAGCAGGTAGAACAGCACCGAGGAGATGCCCTGCTTGTTGACGGCGATCACGCCGGTCAGGATGAACCCGGCGTGCGCGATCGAGGAGTACGCCAGCAGGCGCTTGACGTCCTGCTGGGTCACCGCGAGCACCGCGCCCACCACCATGGTGAGGATCGCCACGCCCCACATCACCGGCCGCCAGTCCAGCCGCAGGCCCGGGAAGGCCACGTAGAAGAGCCGCAGGAAGGCCCCGAAGGCCGCGACCTTGGTGGCCGCCGCCATGAAGCCGGTCACCGGGGTCGGCGCGCCCTGGTAGACGTCCGGGGTCCAGGAGTGGAAGGGCACCGCGGCGACCTTGAACAGCAGGCCGACCGCCAGCATCGCCAGGCCGGTCAGCACCAGTGCGTCGCTCTGGGTGGTGCTCAGCTGCGCGGGGGTGGTCATCGCCTTGCCGGAGATGACGTCCCCGATGTCCCCGAGCTTCACGCTGCCCGCGTAGCCGTACAGCAGCGCGGTGCCGAACAGGAAGAACGCCGAGGCGAAGGCACCGAGCAGGAAGTACTTGACGGCCGCCTCCTGGGAGAGCAGCCGGCGGCGCCGGGCCAGCGCGCACAGCAGGTACAGCGGCAGCGAGAAGACCTCCAGCGCCACGAACATGGTCAGCAGGTCGTTGGCGGCGGGGAACAGCAGCATGCCGCCGACGGCGAACATGGTGAGCGGGAAGACCTCGCTGGTGGCGAAGCCGGCCCGGACCGCGGCCCGCTCCTGCTCGCCGCCGGGGGTGGCGGCGGCCTGGGCTGCGAAGGCGTCGGCGGGCAGGCCGCCGGCCTTGGGCTCCAGCCTGCGCTCGGCGTAGGTGAGCACCGCGACCACGGAGGCCAGCAGGATCACGCCCTGGAGGAACAGCGCCGGGCCGTCCATCGCGACCGTCTCCATGGCCAGCAGGTCGATCCGGGTGAAGCCGTGGCTCTGCACGGCCAGCACCACCACGGCGACGAAGGCGCCGACCAGCCCGGCCAGCGCGAGCGTCACCTGGGTCCAGTGCCGGTAGCGGCGGGGCACGAAGGCCTCCACCAGGACGCCGGCCACGGCGGCGGCGAACACCACGAGCATCGGCGAGAGCTGCCCGTACTCGATGTGCGGTGCCGGGATGCTGGCGGTGTTGCCGCCCGCGGCGGCGAGCATTGCGGTGGCGCTCACTTCTGCTCCCCTCCTGAGGTGGCGGCGACCGGGTGGGCCGGCGCCGGGTCGGTCTGGTGGATCTGCGAGAGCGTCGCGTTCACCGAGGGGTTGACCAGGTCGGTGAGCGGCTTGGGGTAGACGCCGAGCAGGATGGTCAGCGCCACCAGCGGGCCGACCACGGCGAGTTCCCGGGCCTTGAGGTCGGGCATCGCGCGCACCCCGTCCTTCACCGGGCCGGTCATGGTGCGCTGGTACAGCAGCAGGGCGTACAGCGCGGCCAGCACGATGCCGAAGGTGGCCACCACGCCGATCGCCGGGTAGCGGGTGAAGGTGCCCACCAGCACCAGGAACTCGCTGACGAAGGGGGCGAGCCCGGGCAGCGACAGGGTGGCCAGACTGCCGATCAGGAACGTCCCGGCGAGCACCGGGGCGACCTTCTGGACGCCGCCGTAGTCGGCGATCAGCCGCGAACCGCGGCGGGAGATCAGGAAGCCGGCCACCAGCATCCACGCCGCCGTGGACAGGCCGTGGTTGACCATGTAGAGGGTGGCGCCGCTCTGGCCCTGGCTGGTCAGGGCGAAGATGCCCATGATGATGAAGCCGAAGTGCGAGATCGAGGCGTACGCCACCAGGCGCTTGATGTCCTTCTGGCCGACCGCCAGCAGCGCGCCGTAGACGATCCCGATCAGCGCGAGGACCAGGATCGCCGGGGCGAAGGTCTTCGAGGCGTCCGGGAACAGCCCGAGGCAGAAGCGCAGCATCGCGAAGGTGCCGACCTTGTCCACCACGGCGGTGATCAGCACGGCGGTGCCGGCGGTGGACTCGCCCATCGCGTTCGGCAGCCAGGTGTGCAGCGGCCACAGCGGGGCCTTCACCGCGAAGGCGAAGAAGAAGCCCAGGAACAGCGCGTTCTCGGCGGTGCCGCTCAGCTGGAGCCGGCCGTCGGCGATCGCCGAGGTCAGCGTCGGCAGGTCGAAGGTGCCGAAGCCCTGGTCCTGCGCGATCACGTACAGGCCGATCACGGCGGCCAGCATCACCAGGCCGCCGAGCAGGTTGTAGAGCAGGAACTTCACGGCCGCGTAGGAGCGCTGACGCGCCGACTCCGGGCCGCCCGCCCGGTCGCCGAAGCCGCCGATCAGGAAGTACATCGGGATCAGCATGGCTTCGAAGAACACGTAGAAGACGAAGACGTCGGTGGCGTAGAAGGAGACGATCACCATCGCCTCCACCGCCAGGATCAGGGCGAAGAAGCCCTGGGTCCTCCTGCGCCCCTCGAAGGTGTCGGGGGCGAAGGTGCCGTCGGACCCTGCCGGCACCGGATCGGCGTCGCGCCAGGAGGCGAGGATCACCAGCGGCACCAGGACGGCGGTGAGCAGGGCGAGCACGGCGCCGATGCCGTCCACACCGAGCGAGAAGGTGATGCCGAAGGAGCGGATCCAGCTGTACGACTCGTTCAGCTGGAAGCGGTCGCCGTGCGGGTCGAACCGGGTCGCCACCACGGCCGCCAGCACCAGGGTGACGGCCGAGACGCCCAGTGCGACGGCCTTGGTGTTCCTGCGCCGGCTCTCGGAGGACCCGGCGGGCAGCGCGGCGGTCAGCACCGCGCCGGCCGCCGGTACGGCGCAGGTGGCGGTCAACAGCACGCTCATGCCCGCTCCCCCCAACGGATATCAGGACGAGTCATCACGTGGACCTCATCAGGAGAGTCGTGGCGACCAGCACCAGCGTGCCGCCGAACATGGAGAGCGCGTACGAGCGGACGAAGCCGTTCTGGATCCGCCGCAGCCGGCCGGAGAGCCCGCCGATCGCGGCGGCCAGGCCGTTGACCACGCCGTCCAGGCCCCTGCTGTCGAAGAAGACCAGCGCCGCGGCGAGCGCCGAGCCCGGCCGCACCAGCACCGCGTGGTTGAAGTCGTCCTGCAGCAGGTCCCGGCGGGCCGCCCGGGTGAGCGGGGAGCCGACCGGCGGCACCACCGGGACCGGCGAGCGCCCGTACATCAGGTAGGCGACGCCGACGCCGGCCAGCATGCAGGCCGTGGTCAGCAGGGTGACCGTCAGCGGGGCGAGCGGGGAGCTGCCCTCCTCGTACCCGGTGACCGGCTCCAGCCACTTCAGGAAGGAGTCGTTGAAGGCGAACAGCCCGCCCGCGAAGACCGAGCCGAAGGCCAGCAGGATCATCGGGATCGTCATGGTCCGGGGCGACTCGTGCGGGTGCGGGGCGTTGCCCTCCGCGTCCGGCTGCCAGCGCTTCTCGCCGAAGAAGGTCAGCACCATCACCCGGGTCATGTAGAACGCGGTGACCGCCGCGCCGACCAGCGCGCACAGCCCGAGGATCCAGCCCTCGGTGCCGCCCTTGGCGAAGGCCGCCTCGATGATCTTGTCCTTGGAGAAGAAGCCGGACAGGCCCGGGAAGCCGATGATCGCCAGGTAGCCGAGGCCGAAGGTGACGAAGGTGACCGGCATGTACTTGCGCAGGCCGCCGTAGTGACGCATGTTCACCTCGTCGTTCATGCCGTGCATGACCGACCCGGCGCCGAGGAACAGCCCGGCCTTGAAGAAGCCGTGGGTCACCAGGTGCATGATCGCGAAGGCGTAGCCGATCGGGCCGAGCCCGGCCGCCAGCACCATGTAGCCGATCTGCGACATGGTCGAACCGGCCAGCGCCTTCTTGATGTCGTCCTTGGCGCAACCGACGATCGCACCGAACAGCAGCGTGACCGCGCCGACCACCACCACGGCGGTCTGCGCGTCCGGCGCCAGGTCGAAGATCGCCGAGGAGCGGGTGATCAGGTAGACGCCCGCGGTCACCATGGTGGCCGCGTGGATCAGCGCCGACACCGGGGTCGGGCCCTCCATCGCGTCCCCCAGCCAGGACTGCAGCGGCACCTGGGCCGACTTGCCGCAGGCCGCCAGCAGCAGCATCAGGCCGATCGCCGTCAGCTTGCCCTCGCTCGCCTCGTGCGCACCGCCGAAGACGGGGCCGAACGCGAAGGAGCCGAACTCCGCGAACATCAGCATGATCGCGACGGACAGGCCGACGTCCCCGACCCGGTTGACGATGAAGGCCTTCTTCGCCGCCGTCGCCGCGCTCGGCTTGTGCTGCCAGAAACCGATCAGGAGGTACGAGGCCAGGCCGACGCCCTCCCAGCCGAAGTACAGCAGCAGGTAGTTGTCCGCGACCACCAGCAGCAGCATGGCGGCCAGGAACAGGTTCAGGTAGGCGAAGAAACGGCGCCGGCGCTCGTCGTGCGCCATGTAGCCGACCGAGTAGAGGTGGATCAGCGTGCCGACGCCGGTGATCAACAGGACGAAGGTCATCGACAGCTGGTCGAGCTGGAAGGAGAAGTCGGCCTGGAAGCCGTTCACCGGGATCCAGCTGAACAGGCGTACGGTGACCGCCCGGTGCTCGGCGTCACGGCCGAGCATGTCCGAGAAGAGGGCCAGGCCGAAGCCGAACGAGAGCGCCGCGAGCGCGGTGGCCAGCCAGTGGCCGTACCGGTCCAGCGCCCGGCCTCCGAGCAGCAGCAGGGCGGCGCCCGCCAGTGGAGCCGCCACCAGCAGCGGAATGAGAGAGTTCACCGAAGGCCCTCCGCCTACAGCTTCATCAGGTTGCTGTCGTCGACCGAAGCGGAGTGCCTGGTCCGGAAGATGGAGACGATGATGGCGAGGCCGACCACGACCTCGGCCGCCGCGACCACCATCGTGAAGAACGCGATGATCTGACCGTCCAAGGTCCCGTGCAGCCGGGAGAAGGTCACCAGGGCGAGGTTCGAGGCGTTCAGCATCAGCTCCACGCACATGAACAGCACGATCGCGTTGCGCCGGATCAGCACCCCGGCCGCGCCGACGGTGAACAACAGGGCGGACAGGTAGAGGTAGTTGACCGGGTTCACTCCGCGTCCTCCTCGCCGGCCGGGTGCTGCACGTTGTTCGCCGGCACCGGCTCGCCGTTCACCGTCACCGACCCGCCGTCGGCCGCCGCGGGCTTGCCGTTCGCCGCCACCGGTTCCAGCGACTTGCGCGGGGCCGTCACCGCCGGGCGCTCCGAGGACGGCCGGCCCAGCCAGTCCGCCGTGCTGTTCTCCAGCTCCGCCATCCGCCGCAGCATCGCCTGGCTGACGTCCCGGACCTGGCCGCGCTCGCGCAGCGTCGCCATCACCGAGTCCTCGGCGACCGTGCCGTCCGGCAGCAGCGCCGGGACGTCCACCGCGTTGTGCCGCGCGTACACGCCCGGCGCCGGCAGCGGCGGCACCTGGATGTTGTCCACGATCCGCTGGGCCGCCAGCTCGCGCTGCGTCTTCGGCGCCTTCACGTGCTCCCGGTGGGTCAGCACCATCGCGCCGATCGCCGCGGTGATCAGCAGCGCACCGGTGACCTCGAAGGCCCACACGTACCGGGTGAAGATCAGCCGGGCCAGGCCCGGCACGTTGCCCTCGGCGTTCGCCTCGGACAGCCCGGTGAAGTGGTTCAGCTTCGCGTTGGCGATCCCGGCGATCAGCAGCACGCCGAAGCCCAGCCCGCACAGCGCCGCGGCGAACCGCTGGCCCTTGAGCTGCTCCTTCAGCGAGTCCTCGCTGGTGACGCCGACCAGCATCACCACGAACAGGAACAGCATCATGATCGCGCCGGTGTAGACCACGATCTGCACCACGCCCAGGAACACCGCGCCCTGGGCCATGTAACAGACCGCCAGCGCCAGCATGGTGGCCGCCAGGCAGAGCGCGCTGTGCACGGCCTTGCGCATCAGCACCATGCCGAGCGCGCCGCCGACCGCGATCACCGCGAGCACCCAGAACTGGACGGCCTCACCCGTCGAGGTCGTCCCGGTCGCTTCCGCCAGCCGCGCGATCACTGCTGCACCTCCTTGTCCCGGTCGGTGCGCTCCTGCTGGACCGTGCCCGGCGCCGCCGCGGTGACCTCGCCCCGGTAGTACGCGCCCTCGTCGGTGCCCGGGAAGATCGCGTGCGGGGTGTCGACCATGCCCTCGGACAGGCCCACCAGCAGCTGCTCCTTGGTGAAGATCAGGTCCCGCCGGGAGGAGTCGGCCAGCTCGTACTCGTTGGTCATGGTCAGCGCCCTGGTCGGGCAGGCCTCGATGCACAGCCCGCACAGGATGCAGCGGGCGTAGTTGATCTGGTAGACCGCGCCGTAGCGCTCACCCGGGGAGTAGCGCTCCTCCTCCCGGTTGTCCGCGCCCTCCACGTAGATCGCGTCGGCCGGACAGGCCCACGCGCACAGCTCGCAGCCGACGCACTTCTCCAGGCCGTCCGGGTGCCGGTTCAGCTGGTGGCGGCCGTGGAAGCGCGGAGCGGTGGGCTTCTTCTGCTCCGGGTACTGCTCGGTGAGCCGCTTCTTGAACATGGCCTTGAAGGTCACGCCGAAGCCGGCGGCCGGGCCGAGGATCGACGGACGGTCGGCCCGTTCGGGGCGGCCCGTACGATCGGACTGGTCGGACATCTCGGTTCAGCTCCCTTCGGAATGGTCGGCCCCGTTGAGGGCGTCCTGGAGTTGCTTCGGGGCGCGGCTGCGCCGGCGCGGCACCGGCGGGAGCACCTGACCGGGCAGCGGCGGGACCGGGTAGCCGCCCGCCATCGGGTCGAAGTCGGCCTTGGGCGGGGCGTCCTCGGGTTCCGGCTGCTTCCTCAGGAAGTCCCGCAGCAGCGCCAGCAGCAGGATCACGCCGACCGGCGCGCCCACGTACAGCACCACCTCGCCGAAGTCGTAGCCCTCGTTGCGCAGCGCCCGCACGCTCGCGATCAGCACCAGCCACACCAGCGAGACCGGGATCAGCACCTTCCAGCCCAGCTTCATGAACTGGTCGTAGCGGAACCGGGGCAGCGTGCCGCGCAGCCAGATGAAGAAGAACAGCAGCAGCTGGATCTTCAGCGTGATCCACAGCATCGGCCACCAGCCGTGGTTGGCGCCCTCCCAGAACGTCGACACCGGCCACGGGGCCCGCCAGCCGCCCAGGAAGAGGGTCGAGGCCACCGCCGAGACCGTCACCATGTTCACGTACTCGGCCAGCATGAACATCGCGAACTTCAGCGAGGAGTACTCGGTGTTGAAGCCGCCGACCAGCTCGCCCTCGGCCTCCGGCAGGTCGAACGGCGCCCGGTTGGTCTCGCCGACCATCGCGATGACGTAGACGATGAACGACACCGGCAGCAGCGCCGCGAACCAGGTCGGCTGCTGGTGCGCCACGATCTCCGAGGTCGACATCGAGCCCGAGTAGATGAACACCGCCGCGAAGGACAGGCCCATCGCGATCTCGTAGCTGATCATCTGCGCGGACGAGCGCAGCCCGCCCAGCAGCGGGTACGTCGAACCCGAGGACCAGCCGGCCAGGACGATCCCGTAGATGCCCACCGAGGCCGTCGCCAGGATGTACAGCAGCGCCACCGGGAAGTCCGTCAGCTGGAGCGGCGTGCGGGTGCCGAAGATCGACACCTCGTTGCCGGCCGGACCGAACGGGATCACCGCGAAGGCCATGAACGCGGGGATGGCACAGACGATCGGGGCCAGGATGTAGACCACCTTGTCCGAGCCCTTGACCACCAGGTCTTCCTTCAGCGCCAGCTTCACACCGTCCGCCAGCGACTGCAGCAGGCCCCAGGGGCCGTGCCGGTTGGGCCCGATGCGCAGCTGCATCCAGGCCACCACCTTGCGCTCCCAGACGATGGCGATCAGCACCGTCAGGACGAGGAAGGCGAAGCAGAACACCGCCTTCAGCAGCACCAGCCACCACGGGTCCTGGCCGAAGAAGTGGAGCGTCTCGTACGGCTGCGGAGTCATCGGTCCTCCCCTTCGCCCGCGGCCTCGTCCGCGGTCTCGTCCGCGGTCGACCCGGTCCGGTCCTGCGCCGCCCGGGCCTTGGCGGCCTGGGCCTGTGGCGTCGGCCCGGCCTCGGTCCGCGTCTCGGCCCCTGTCCCGGGATCGGAAGCGGGCTCGGGCTCCGCCCCGGCCTCGGCCTCCGTCTCGGGCACGGGCTCCGTCTCGGGCACGGCCGCGGCGATCGTGACCAGGTGGCCGACGGTGGTGCCGAGCACGCGGTGGACGCCGCCCGGAGTGGAGCCGAGCGGGACCCAGACCGTGCGGTCCGGAATCGAGTCGGTGACCTCCAGCGGCAGGGTCAGCGATCCGGCCGGGCCGGTCAGCCGCAGCACCTCGGCCGCCTCGGCGCCGATCTCCTTGGCCGTCTCCGCCGAGATCCGGGCCACCGCCCGGTGCCGGGTGCCCGCCAGGTGCGGATCCCCCTGCTGCAGCACGCCGTCGTCCAGCAGCTGGCGCCAGCCCGCGAGCACCGCCTGGCCGGCGGCCGGCCGGGGCAGCAGGCCGGGGTGGGCCGCCGGATCGGCCGCGCGGTCCCCCTCCCAGGGGGCGAAACGGTCCAGCTCCAGCCGGGCCGCCCGGACGTCCGGCAGTCCGAGCCGCCGCCCCAGCGCGTCCGCCAGCATGCTCAGCGCCCGCAGGTCCGACTGGAGGTGACGGCCCATCTGCTGGTCCGGCTTGAGCGCGGCCTCGAACATCCGCACCCGGCCCTCCCAGTCCAGGAAGGTGCCGGCCTTCTCCGCCACCGCCGCCACCGGCAGCACCACGTCGGCGCGCGCCGTCACCGCCGAGGGCCGCAGCTCCAGCGACACCAGGAACGGCACCACCGCCAGCGCCTCGTCGGCCAGCGCGGGGTCCGGCAGGTCGTCCGGGTCCACACCGCCGACCACCAGCGCGTCCAGCTCGCCGGCCACGACCGCCGCCAGGATCCCGTCGGTGTCCCGGCCCGGCCGGGACGGCGGCTCGACCCCGCCCCACACCCCGGCCGCCTCCGCCCGGGCCGCCGCGGCGGCCACCGGACGGCCACCGGGCAGCAGGCCCGGCAGCGCGCCCGCCTCCACGGCCCCGCGCTCACCGGCCCGGCGCGGCACCCAGGCGAGCTTCGCACCGGTCGCGTGCGCCAGGCGCAGCACCGCCGTCAGCCCGCCCGGGACGGCGGCCAGCCGCTCGCCCGCCAGGATCACCGCGCCCGGGGCGCGCAGCAGTTCGGCCGCCCGGCCCGCGTCGTCGTTCAGCGGCTCGTCCGCCGCCAGCGCCGCGAACCACTCCGGCTCGGTGCCGGGGGCGGCCGGCAGCAGCGCGCCGCGCAGCTTCGCCAGGCCCCGGGAGCCGAACGCGGCCACCGAGAACACCTTCAGGCCCGTCGCCCTGGTCGCCTTGCGCAGCCGCAGGAAGACGATCGGCGACTCCTCCTCGGGCTCGAAGCCCGCCAGCAGCACCGCCGGCGCCCGGTCGAGGTCCTCGTACGCGACGCCGGTGCCGTTCACGTCGACGCCCCGCCCGGCCACCGCCGCGGCCAGGAAGTCCGCCTCCTCACCGCTGTGCGGGCGGGCCCGGAAGTCCACGTCGTTGGTGCCGAGCACCACCCGCGCGAACTTCCCGTACGCGTAGGCGTCCTCGACCGTCACCCGGCCGCCGGCCAGCACCCCTGCCCGGGCGTCGCGCAGCCCCTCGGCCGCGCGGGCCAGCGCCTCCGGCCAGGAGGCCGGCACCAGCTCGCCGTCCACCCGCACCAGCGGGGTGGTCAGCCGGTCGCGCTGCTGGGCGTAGCGGAAGGCGAAGCGGCCCTTGTCGCAGTTCCACTCCTCGTTCACCGCGGGGTCCTCGCCCGCCAGCCGGCGCAGCACCTTGCCGCGCCGGTGGTCGGTGCGCTGGGCGCAGCCCGAGGCGCAGTGCTCGCACACGCTCGGCGAGGAGACCAGGTCGAAGGGACGCGAGCGGAACCGGTACGCGGCCGAGGTCAGCGCGCCCACCGGGCAGATCTGGATGGTGTTCCCGGAGAAGTACGACTCGAAGTCGTCGCCCTCGCCGGTGCCGACCTGCTGCAGCGCCCCGCGCTCCACCAGGTCGATGAACGGGTCCCCGGCGATCTGCTGCGAGAAGCGGGTGCAGCGCGCGCACAGCACGCAGCGCTCGCGGTCCAGCAGCACCTGGCTGCTGATCGGCACCGGCTTCTCGTAGGTGCGCTTCATCCCCTCGAAGCGGGAGTCGGCGGCGCCGCTGGTCATCGCCTGGTTCTGCAGCGGGCACTCGCCGCCCTTGTCGCAGACCGGGCAGTCCAGCGGGTGGTTGATCAGCAGCAGCTCCATCACGCCGCGCTGGGCCTTCTCGGCCACCGGCGAGCTGAGCTGGGTGCGCACCACCATGCCCTCGGCCACCGGGATGGTGCAGGAGGCGACGGGCTTGCGCTGGCCCTCGATCTCGACGATGCACTGGCGGCAGGCGCCGGCCGGATCGAGCAGCGGGTGGTCGCAGAAACGCGGGATCTGGGTGCCGATGGTCTCGGCGGCCCGGATCACC
The DNA here is from genome assembly GCF_040629945.1 of Kitasatospora sp. NPDC005856. NCBI lineage: Bacteria > Bacillati > Actinomycetota > Actinomycetes > Kitasatosporales > Streptomycetaceae > Kitasatospora > Kitasatospora sp. NPDC005856. Next base: position 13,595 of record NZ_JBEXWT010000013.1, read on the forward strand.
AACGTTCCCTTGGGGACCCGCACTTCGACGCCGTCGATGGTGAGCGTGACCAGTTCGACCGCGGTCTCGGAGGCGGTTGGCTCTGTGATCGTCACGCGTGCACCTCCCTTTCGGTGGCGGACTGGTGGCCGGGGCGGGGGCCGTCGGCCCAGACGGTGGAGGCGGCCGGGTCGAACGGGCAGCGGCGCTCGGCCAGGTGCTGCTCGTACTCGGCCCGGAAGTGCTGGAGCGAGGAGACGATCGGGCTGGCCGCGCCGTCGCCCAGGGCGCAGAAGGACTTGCCGTTGATGTTGTCGGCGATGTCGAGGAGCTTCTCCAGGTCCCCGTCGACGCCCTCGCCCGCCTCGATCCGCTTGAGCAGCTGGACCAGCCAGTAGGTGCCCTCGCGGCAGGGGGTGCACTTGCCGCAGGACTCGTGGGCGTAGAACTCCGTCCAGCGGGTGACGGCCCGCACCACGCAGGTGGTCTCGTCGAAGACCTGGAGCGCCTTGGTGCCGAGCATCGAGCCGGCCGCGCCGACGCCCTCGTAGTCCAGCGGGACGTCGAGGTGCTGGTCGGTGAACATCGGGGTGGAGGAACCGCCCGGGGTCCAGAACTTCAGCCGGTGCCCGGGGCGGACGCCGCCGCTGAGGTCGAGCAGCTGGCGCAGGGTGATGCCGAGCGGGGCCTCGTACTGGCCGGGGTTGGTGACGTGGCCGGAGAGCGAGTAGAGCGTGAAGCCGGGGGACTTCTCGGTGCCCAGGGCCTTGAACCACTCCTTGCCGCGGGACAGGATCGGCGGCACCGAGGCGATCGACTCGACGTTGTTGACCACCGTCGGGCAGGCGTACAGACCGGCGATCGCCGGGAACGGGGGCCGCAGCCTCGGCTGGCCGCGGCGCCCCTCCAGCGAGTCCAGCAGCGCCGTCTCCTCGCCGCAGATGTAGGCGCCGGCCCCGGCGTGCACGGTGATGTCGAGGTCGACGCCCGAGCCGAGGATGTTCCGGCCCAGCAGCCCGGCCCCGTACGCCTCGGCGACGGCCGCGTGCAGGCGGCGCAGCACCGGGACGACCTCGCCGCGCAGGTAGATGAAGGCGTGGTCGCAGCGGATCGCGTAGGAGGCGATGATCATGCCCTCGATCAGCGCGTGCGGGTTGGCGAACAGCAGCGGGATGTCCTTGCAGGTGCCCGGCTCGGACTCGTCCGCGTTGACCACCAGGTAGTGCGGCTTGCCGTCGTTCTGCGGGATGAACTGCCACTTCAGCCCGGTCGGGAAGCCGGCACCGCCGCGGCCGCGCAGACCCGCGTCCTTGACCAGGGCGATCACGTCGTCCGGCGGCATGGCGAGGGCCGCCTTGAGGCCCTCGTAGCCGTGGTGGCGGCGGTAGGTGTCGAGCGTCCAGGGGCGGCTGTCGTCCCAGGAGTCGGACAGGACCGGGGTGAGCAGCTTCTCGGCCGGCTCGGCGGCGGTCATCACGCTTCGCTCCCTTCCTGGCCTTTGCCCGCCTGGCCGTTGCCCTCGTGGCGGGGGGATTCGGGGCGGGACGATTCGGAGCGGGACTGCTCGGGACGGGGCGGCTCGGGGCGGGGGGAGACCACCTTGGTGCCGGGGGTGCCGGGCAGCGCCTCGCCGCGGGCCAGCCGCAGACCGGCCAGGGACGGCGCGCCGCCGGCCCCGGACTCGTCGTTGGCGCCCGGGCGCTCGTCGGGGAAGCCGGCCAGGATCCGGGCGGTCTCCTTGAAGCCGCACAGCCGGGCGCCGCGGGTGGGCCGGACCTCGCGGCCGGCGCGCAGGTCGTCGACCAGCTGCCGGGCGCTCTCCGGGGTCTGGTTGTCGAAGAACTCCCAGTTGACCATCACCACGGGCGCGTAGTCGCAGGCCGCGTTGCACTCGATGTGCTCGATCGAGACCTCGCCGTCCTGGGTGCTCTCGTTGTTGCGGATGCCCAGGTGGTCCTGGAGCTCGGCGAAGATCTGGTCGCCGCCGAGCACCGCGCACAGGGTGTTGGTGCAGACCCCGACGTGGTACTTCCCGGCCGGGCGGCGCCGGTACATGGTGTAGAAGGTCGCGACCGCGGTGACCTCGGCGGTGGTGAGGTCCAGCTGCTCGGCGCAGAAGCGGATCCCGGTCGGGCTGACGAAGCCCTCCTCGGCCTGCACCAGGTGCAGCAGCGGCAGCAGCGCCGAGCGGGCCTGCGGGTAGCGGCCGATCAGCTCGGCGGCGTCGGCGGCCAGCCGGGCGTGCACCTCCTCGGAGTACGGTGCGGCCGGCAGTGCCGGCAGTCCGAGTTCGACGTTGGTCACCGGTCCACGCCTCCCATCACCGGGTCGATCCCGGCCACCGCGACGATCACGTCGGCGACCTGGCCGCCCTCGCACATCGCCGCCATCGTCTGCAGATTGGTGAACGACGGATCCCGGAAGTGGACTCGGTACGGGCGCGTCCCGCCGTCGCTGACCACGTGCACGCCCAGCTCGCCCTTGGGCGACTCGACCGCCGCGTACGCCTGGCCGACCGGGACCCGGAAGCCCTCGGTGACCAGCTTGAAGTGGTGGATCAGGGCCTCCATCGAGGTGCCCATGATCTTGCGGATGTGGTCGAGGGAGTTGCCCATCCCGTCCGGCCCGACGGCCAGTTGGGCGGGCCAGGCGATCTTCTTGTCGGCCACCATGACCGGACCCGGACGCAGCCGGTCCAGGCACTGCTCGACGATCCGCAGCGACTGCTTCATCTCCTCCAGGCGGATCAGGAAGCGGCCGTAGGAGTCGGCGCTGTCGGCGATAGCGACCTCGAAGTCGTAGTCCTGGTAGCCGCAGTACGGGTCGGTCTTGCGCAGGTCGTGCGGCAGGCCGGTGGCGCGCAGGATCGGGCCGGTGGCGCCGAGGGCCAGGCAGCCGGGCAGGTCCAGGAAGCCGACGTCGACCAGGCGGGCCTTGAACACCGGGTTGCCGGTGGCGAGTTTGTCGTACTCGTGCATCCTGGAGCGGAAGACCTTGACCGCCTCGCGGATCTGGTCGACGGCGCCGGGCGGCAGGTCCTGGGCGAGGCCGCCGGGGCGTACGTACGCGTGGTTCATGCGCAGGCCGGTGACCAGCTCGAAGACGTCCAGGATCAGCTCGCGGTCCCGGAAGCCGTAGATCATCAGGGTGGTGGAGCCGATCTCCATGCCACCGGTGGCCAGGCAGACCAGGTGCGAGGCGATCCGGTTGAGCTCCATCATCATCACGCGGATGACGTTGGCGCGGGCCGGGACGTCGTCGGTGATGCCGAGCAGCTTCTCGACCGCCAGGCAGTAGGCGGTCTCGTTGAACAGCGGGGTCAGGTAGTCCATGCGGGTCACGAAGGTGGTGCCCTGGACCCAGCTGCGGAACTCCATGTTCTTCTCGATGCCGGTGTGGAGGTAGCCGATGCCGCAGCGGGCCTCCTTCACCGTCTCGCCGTCGATCTCCAGGATCAGCCGCAGCACGCCGTGGGTGGACGGGTGCTGGGGGCCCATGTTGACGATGATGCGCTCGTCGTCGGCCCGGCCGACCGCCTCGACCACCTCGCCCCAGTCGCCGCCGGTGACGGTGAAGACCCGGCCCTCGGTGGTCTCGCGGGCGTCCGCTTCCTCGGTCTCTCCAAAGTGCTGGGTGTTCATCAGCTGTACGACCTCCGCTGGTCGGGAGCCGGGATCTGGGCGCCCTTGTACTCGACGGGGATGCCGCCGAGCGGGTAGTCCTTGCGCTGCGGGTGGCCCAGCCAGTCGTCCGGCATCATGATCCGGGTGAGCGCCGGGTGGCCCTCGAAGACCAGGCCGAAGAAGTCGTAGGCCTCGCGCTCGTGCCAGTCGTTGGTCGGGTAGACGCTCACCACGGACGGGACGCGCGGGTCGGCGTCGGGTGCGGTGACCTCCAGCCGGATCAGCCGGCCGTGGGTGATCGAGCGCAGGTGGTAGACCGCGTGCAGTTCGCGGCCCTTGTCGCCGGGGTAGTGCACGCCGCTCACGCCCAGGCAGAGTTCGAAGCGCAGCGCCGGGTCGTCGCGGAGGATGCGGACCGTTCCCAGCAGGTGGTCGCGGTCGATGTGGAAGGTGAGCTCGCCGCGGTCGACCACGGTCTTCTCGATCACCTCGACCGGGTCCAGGCCCTGTTCCTCCAGGGCACCCTCCAGCTCGTCGGCGACCTCGTCGAACCAGCCGCCGTACGGGCGTTCGCTCGGACCGGGCAGCACGATCGGGGCGGCCAGACCGCCGAAGCCGGAGGTGTCGCCGGAGCCGCTGGTGCCGAACATGCCCTGGCGGCGGCCGACCACTTCGACCGGGATCTCGCGGACCGGCTGCTCGCGGCGGGTCTCGGGTACCTGGTCGTTCATCGCAGCTGCCCCCGCATCTCGCTGATCGGGGTGGCCTTCAGGGCGAGCGCCTCGCCGAGTTCCTCGGCCCGGCGCCTGTTCACGCCCAGTGGCTCGTGCTGGATCTTGTCGTGCAGCTTCAGGATGGCGTCCATCAGCATCTCCGGACGGGGCGGACAGCCGGGCAGGTAGATGTCCACCGGGACGATGTGGTCGACGCCCTGGACGATCGCGTAGTTGTTGAACATCCCGCCGGACGAGGCGCAGACACCCATCGAGATGACCCACTTGGGGTTGGGCATCTGGTCGTACACCTGGCGCAGCACCGGGGCCATCTTCTGGCTCACCCGCCCCGCCACGATCATCAGATCGGCCTGCCGGGGGGAGCCCCGGAAGACCTCCATGCCGAACCGGGCGAGGTCGTAGCGGCCCGCCCCGGTGGTCATCATCTCGATCGCGCAGCAGGCCAGACCGAAGGTGGCCGGGAAGAGTGACGCCTTGCGCACCCAGCCGGCGGCCGTCTCCACGGTCGTGAGCAGAAAGCCGCTCGGCAGCTTCTCCTCGATTCCCATCAGATCCCTCTCAATGCCCTCGAGTCCGCTGATACGTGGGCCGGTTCTGGCTTGTCCGCTCGTTCACAAGCGGGTGCGCAGCCGGCGGACGGGTGGGGTCGCCACCCCGCGCTCGGACCACCCCGCGCTCAGTCCCACTCCAGGCCGCCGCGTCGCCACACGTAGGCGTACGCGACGAAGACGGTGGCGATGAACAGGAGCATCTCGACCAGCCCGAAGATCCCCAGGGCGTCGAAGGTCACCGCCCAGGGGTAGAGGAAGACGATCTCGATGTCGAAGACGATGAAGAGCATCGCCGTCAGGTAGTACTTGATCGGGAACCGACCGCCGCCCACGGGCTGCGGGGTCGGCTCGATGCCGCACTCGTACGCCTCCAACTTGGCCCGGTTGTAGCGCTTGGGGCCGGTGAGTGAGGCCATCACGACGGAGCCGACCGCGAACGCCGCCGCGATGGCACCGAGTACGAGGATCGGCGCGTAGGCATTCATAGCCCCCGCTCCCTCCGTCCAGTCGTCCTTGACTGCAGATCGGAACCGGCGGGTCACACAGAGGTGAACCCGCGTTCCAGTTCCCGAGATCCACCCCATGTGAGGCAGTTCACAAAGCCTGGAACGAGCGCATCCTATGCCCGCCAGCTTGTGATCTGCGACACGCAGTTCACCGCCATCTTTGTGATCTACGACACCCTTCGAATGGTGCCGAATGTGAACATGCCCAGATTTGTCGACGCAAGGCAGTCAAATGATCACAAGCAGTCGCATTTACCTGTGAAGCGGCAGGTCAGGGGCGTGTTCCTATATCAACTATGCGTCGGCCTGAGCAAATTTCCAGGCGTCATGTTGACGTGTTATAGAGGCTCACTCGCAGGGGTGGCGGGGGTCCGAACGCTCGCTTGACCCTTCGTTCACAAGCGCGCGAGCTTGTCGTTTGGTGGGGTTCCCCTGCGGCTCCCCCGCCCGCCATCCGCCCACTGCCCACTGCCTCGGTCCGGCGCGATCCGGCCCGTCCGGGCTCTCTCTTTCGGGCTCTCGACTTCGGGCCCTCTCTTCGGGCCTTCGGGCACTCGTCTCCGAGGCAGGGGCCGGTTATTGGCGGCCGGCCGCCTGCTCCCAGATCCAGGCCGCGATGCCCACCCGGTTACGGGCTCCGATCTTGCGCTGGATGTTGGCGAGATGGTTCTTCACCGTCCCCGGCGAGATGAACAGCCCTGCGCCGATCTCGGCATTGGTCGCGCCGTCTGCCACCAGCTCGGCGATCTCCCTTTCTCTCGCGGTCAGTTCCTCCGTCGGGCCGGCTGTCGACTGCGGGGCCGTCGCAGCCGCCTTGGCGCCTTGCCCGGGCATCGGCGCCGTACCCGGGAGTGCCATGTGCCGCAGGAGCCGGACGGTGATCTGCGGACCGATCAACGCGTCCCCGGCCATCGCCGCCCGGACCGCCTCGATCAGCAGCGCCGGCCCCGACCGCTTCAGCAGGAATCCGGACGCCCCGTACCGCAGAGCCGTGTGCACGTACTCGTCCAGGTCGAAGGTGGTCACCACGATCACCTTGCACTGGTCGGCCAACTGCCGTGTGACCTCCAGGCCGTCGAGCTTCGGCATCCGGATGTCCGCGAGCACCACGTCCGGCCGCAGCCTCCTGGCCTCCTGCACCGCCGCGGCGCCGTCTGCCGCCTCGGCCACCACCACCATGTCCGGCTGGACGTCCAGGATCATCCGGAACGCACTGCGAACGTCCGCCTGGTCATCCGCGATCAGGATCCGAACCGGCCCTGTACCGCTGCCCATCTCCGTACCTCCCCGTTACCGTCCCACTTCGGCTCCTACGATCCCGTCGGCCCTGCGCCGACCGCCTCCAGCGGCAACAGCGCCGTCACCCGCCAGGCCTCCCGCTCGTGCGGCCCGGCTTCCAGCGAACCGCCGAGTGCCTCCACCCGGGCCGCCAACCCCGGCAGGCCACTGCCGCCGCCCCGGCGCGGCCGCCCCACCGAGCCTGGCGTCCGACCGTCGTTGGTCACCGTCAGCTCCAGCAGTCCGCCGCTGCGGCGGGCCCGGATCTCGATCTCCCGTGCGGCCGGAGCGTGCCGCCGGACATTGGTCAGGGCCTCGACCACGATCCGGTGGACGGTGCCCTCCACCTCGCGCGGCACCGGCTCCTGCGGCAGCTCCAGGAGCACCTCGACTCCACCCGTCGCCGTGAACCTCTCGGCCACCTCGGTGAGTTCGGCGAGCCCGGGCTGCGGACCACGACCGCGGCCCTCCTCGCTGCGCAGCAGTTGTACCGTCCGGTCCAGCGAGGCCAGCGCCCGCTGCCCGGCCTGCTCTATTCGCTGGAACATCTCGGCCGCCCGGGCCGGATCGATGCCGGCCAGGTAGGCCCCCGCCTGGGCCTGGGCGACCATGCCGCTGACGTCGTGCGCCACGAAGTCGTGCAGGTCGTGGGCCAGCTCCAGCCGCTGCGCCCGTCTGGCCTCGGCCACCGCCTCGTTGCGCGCTTCGTCCAGGCCCCGCAGGTAGAGCCCGATCAGAACGGCCGGCAGGGAGAGCATCGATCCGAACCCGAAGAGCGTGAGCGTGTCCGCGGGCCCGTCGACGAAGGTGAACCGGGACGGCCAGAGGGCGACCGCTCCGCATGCCGTCCAGGCGGCCGCCGCACACCGCGGACCGCCCTCGGCGCGCAGGCTGACGACCACCGACAGCAGCAGGACGGCCAGCTCGGCCAGGCCCAGCAGCCCGGCCCAGCGCTGCCCCTCCACCCAGCGGCCGAGGAACCAGAGGGCTACCGTGACCACGACCGACGCCACCCCGAGCGCCATGGCCACGGCCGCCGCCCCGTACCGCCCCCGCGCCGCCCAGGCGGGCGGCACCAGGAGCAGGACGGCCCCGGACAGGATCTGAGTCATCGTCACCACCTCTCCTCGACCCTTCGACTGCCGTCACATTACGACGCCGCCCAGGCGGTGCGCCTGTGCCGATCGGCATATTTCAAAGGCCGGTTGAGCAGGAGGAACAGCCCGATCGGCATCTGCCGCGAACCCCTGGCGGGCCTCCAGTCTTGAGTCGTCGCACCGGCCACGGAGGCCGGAGCCGAAGGGAGACCACCATGTCGAAGCTCGTGATCAACGCCCGTGGCGCCGCCCGCCGGGCCGAGGCGGCCACCCCGGCCGTCCCGCCCGCGCCGCGCTGGGCCCGGCTCGCCGCCAAGGCCGCCGTCCTCACCACTGTGCCCTCGGGGCTGTGGCGGATCGCCTTCGGCTTCGGCGTCCCGGTCGGCTTCACCGGCGCGACGTACGCGGCGTACGCCGAGCACCAGCCGGGCTGGGGCACGGTCTACTGCGTGGTGCTGAGCGCCCTGGCCGAGTCGCTGGCCTTCCTGACCCTGGGCCTGGTCCGGCCCTGGGGGCTGGTGGCGCCCCGGTGGATACCGCTGATGGGCGGCCGACGGATCCGGCCGCTCGCCGCGATCGTCCCGGCATTGCTGGGCTCGGTGATACTCACCTGCCTCGGTACGACCGCACTGCTAGGCCGTTGGGCCCACAACCTGGCCGAACCGGACTCTCCGCACGGACTCGCCGGCGTGGTGATGACGCTGGCCTACCTGCCCCTGGTCGCCTGGGGCCCGCTGCTCGGCGCGGTCACCCTCGATTACGCCCGCCGGACGCTGTGGCGGCGCCGGTGACGAGGGCGGCCGGTCAGGCCTGGGCCGGCTCCGCGCTCGGCCCCACCGCATCGGTCTCGCGCGTCCCCGCGCCCTTCCCCCCGCTCCGGGTCGGGGCCGACGCGGGAGCCGTGCGCCGGCCCCACTCCGTCGCGACCAGCACCAGGACGCCGCCGAGCAGAGCGAGCGGGCCCATCCGGTTCCCGGCCAGGGCGATCCCGAAGACGGCGGCCCACAGCGGCTCGGTACCGAGCAGCAAGCTCACTCGCGAGGGCGACGTGGCCCGCACGGCCCACATCTGAACGAAGAAGGCGAATACGGTGCAGAACAAGGACAGATGCAGCAGCCAGGCCCACTGGCCGGCCCCGTACGAGCGCGCGACCGTCCAGGGCGCAGGACCGACCGACAGCGCGACGACGGAGAACACGCCGGTGGCCACGGCGAGTTGGACCCAGGTGACGGCGAGCATGTCGGTGTCGCGAACGGCCCTGACGCGGGCCGTCGCGAGGACGTACGCCGAGCGGACGAGGGCGGCGGCCAGCACCAGCAGATCACCGAGTGCCGGAGGGCGCAGCCCGCCGTCGCCGGTGAGCAGGGCGACGCCGAGGACGGCCAGCCCGGCGGCCGCGAGGAAGGCCCTCGGTGGTGCGGTCCGGCCGAGGGCGCTCTCACCGAGCGGGGTGAGCACCATGGCGAGGCTGATGATCAGCCCGGCGTTGGTCGCGGAGGTGTGCACGGCCCCGTAGGTCTCCAGCAGGAAGATCCCGCTGAGCACCAACCCCAGTGCGCCGCCGCCGAGCCACTCGGCACGGCTCAGCCGTCGTAGAGCGCGCCAGGCGACCACCCCGAGCAGCGGCAGCACCAGCCCGAATCGCAGCACCAGCATCGACACGACCGTCCCGGGCTCGGCCACCTGCTGGACGGCCAGAAAGCTTGACCCCCACACCACGGCCACGAGCAGGACCGGAAGATCACGAAGGACCGACGAGGACGAGGACGAGGACGAGGACGAACCCTCGGGCAGGTCGGACAAGGAGACTGGCATGCGGAAGACCCCTCCGAACGGACGGAACCGGCGGGCGCGAGTACCGTACGGCGTCGGACGGACCCAGGGACCGGGCGCACGGCCCGGCGGTGGACGAGGTGGAGCGCGGAGCGAGGGGGCGCCATCTTCGCGCACCGGGCCGCCGATGATCAATGCCCTGCGCGGACACGGTTGGGTCAGGCGGCGAGCAGACCGTTCGCCGCAGCGATCGCCTCGATGTCGGCCGGGGTGCCGGACATGATGGCGCGGACGTGTTCGGTGACCAGCTCGGTCGGCCAGTCCCACCAGGCCGCGCGCAGCAGGCGCTCGATGTCGGTGTCGTCGAAGCGGCGGCGGATCGGGCGCGCGGAGTTGCCACCGACGACGGTGTACGGCTCGACGTCGGAGGTGACCATCGCTCCGGCCGCGATGATCGCGCCGTCGCCGATCCGAACGCCGGGCAGGACGGTGGCCCCGTGGCCGAACCAGACGTCGTTGCCGACCACCGTGTCGCCCCGGCTGGGCAGGCCGGTGACGATGTCGAGGGTCCGCTCGGTCCAGCTGCCGCCGAACATCGTGAAAGGGAAGGTGGAGACGCCGATGGTCGGATGGGCGGCGCCGGCCATCAGGAAGCGGGTGCCGGTGGCGATCGCGCAGTACCTGCCGATCACCAGCCGCTCGGGGCCGTACGCGTAGAGGACGTTGCGCTCCTCGAAGCGGGTGGCTCCGTCGGGGTCGTCGAAGTAGGTGTACTCGCCGACCTCGATCCGTGGGTCGGTGACGAGCGGGCGCAGCAGGACGACCCGGTCGTGGCCGGCGAGCGGGTGAAGGGCGGTGGCGTCGGGGATGACGGTGGCGGCCAAGCAGACTCCTCTCGTAATGCGACTTGAGTCGCATTACGATGAGCATGGCACGGCCGCCACGCCACGGCAATCCTTAATGCGACAGGAGTCGACTTTGACTGAGGCCACCCACCCCGCGCCGGAACCTCGCACTCCCACCCCACGCCCGGGAGGCCGCAGCGCCCGGGTCCGGGCGGAGGTGGTCTCCGCCACGCTCGCCGAGGTCACCGAGAAGGGGTACGACGGCCTCAGCGTCGAGGCGGTCGCCACCCGCGCCGGCGTCCACAAGGCGACCCTCTATCGGCGCTGGGGCGGGGTGGACGGCCTGGTCGCCGACGCCCTGGCCACCTCGGCCGACCAGCCCTGGCCCCTGCCCGACACCGGAGACCTCCAGCAGGACCTCCGCCGGATCACCCAGGAGGTGTTCAGCGTCTTCGCCGACCCGGAGCGAGGCCGCACGCCCATCGCGCTGATCTCCGCCGCCCAGCGCTCGGACGCCGGCGCCGCCGCCCTCCGCGCCTTCTTCGCGGCCCGCCACCACCAGGCCGCCGAGGTGGCCGAACGGGCCGTCGCCCGGGGGGAGCTCCCCGCCGGGACGGACGGCGCCGAGGTGGTCCGGGCCGCCACCGCGCCGCTCTACTACCGCCTGTTCGTCTCCGGCGAGCCCCTGGACGCCCGCACCGCCGAGCGGGCCGCCGACGCCGCGGCCCTGGCCGCTCGGGCCGGACTCTTCGCTCCCACCACGACCACCACGGAACAGAACTGACAGGCCATCACGCCACCGCCGCCCGAACCGCCACGGCCGCCCCAACCCCTACCGCATCCCCACCCGGCCGTGGATGATGCACCCATGACAACCCCGCCGTCCACCACCCCCCGGAAGGCCCGTCACGTGAAGCGCACCCACTGGGCGCTGGTCGCCGCCGTCCTCCCGCTCGCGGCGAGCACCGGCACCGCCGTCGCGGACGCCCCCGCGACCGCCGCCCCCGCAGTCGGCTGCACCTACACACCGGCCGTCCCGGCCGACAACTTCAAGGGCATCCCGGTCTTCGACGCCAAGAAGGCGGCGCAGCCCTACCGGGCGACGCTGCGGACCAGCCAGGGCCAGATCACCTTCGAGGCCCTGACCGACAAGGCGCCCTGCACCACCTTCTCGTTCCGATTCCTCGCCGAGCACGACTACTTCGACCGCAGCCACTGCCACCGCCTCACCACCCAGCGGATCTACGTCCTTCAGTGCGGCGACCCGACCGGCACGGGCAGCGGCGGCCCGGGCTACTCCTTCCCGGACGAGAACCTGACCGGCGCCACCTACCCGGCCGGAACCGTGGCCATGGCCAACGCCGGTCCGAACACCAACGGCAGCCAGTTCTTCTTCGTCTGGAAGGACACCAAGCTCTCCCCCGCCTACACGCCCTTCGGCCGGGTCACCGCCGGGCTGGACGTGCTCCAGAAGATCGCCGCCGGCGGCGAGGACGACCAGAACAATCCGGGCGACGGCTTCCCCACACTCCCGGTGAACATCCGCAACGTGAAGATCAGCACCCGCTGACCGGGCGGGCCGGACAGCCCCGGCCCGCCACCAGCCCGCCCGCCCCCGCTCCCGTACGGTGGCAGCACCAACGACACCGCATGGGAGCAGGAGCAGCGCCGCATGGACAGCCGGATCTGGGAGAGCGTCGACCACGTGGTCGGATGGCTGGACGAGCAGAGCACGCAGTCGCCCCAGGAGGAACGGCTGCTGCGGATCCTCAAGCTCTCCGAGGAGATCGGCGAGGTCGGTGCGGCGGTGATCGGTGCCACCGGCCAGAACCCGCGCAAGGGGGTCACCCACACCTGGGAGGACGTCCAGCACGAGCTCTGCGACGTCGTCTTCTCCGCCCTCGTCGCGCTGAGGACCCTCACCCCCGACGCGGCCCGGATCTTCGCCGAGCGCCTCGCCTACGTCGAACAGCGCTCCGCCGCCTCCCGCCGGGGGCCGGAGGCACCTCAGGCGGCCGACGAGGCGTAGTCGACGCGCACAGGCGACAAGGCACGGGCGACGCGGCAGGGGCCGCGAGGCAGAGACGACGAGGCACGGGCAACGCCCCGGCCGGAACCGGGCGCCTGATCCAGCTCAGGCGCCCGGGAGCGGCCTGGCGTTCGAGCCGGGCCTGGCGTTCGAGCCAGGTCAGGCGTTCGGCGCGACCCTGGCGAGGCCGTTGATCACGCGGTCCATCGCGTCGCCGCCCTGCGGGTCGGTGAGGTTGGCGAGCAGCTTGAGGGTGAAGCGCATCAGCATCGGGTGGGTGAGGCCGCGCTGGGTGGCGATCTGCATCACCTTCGGGTTGCCGATGAGCTTCACGAAAGCGCGGCCCAGCGTGTAGTAGCCGCCGTACACGTCCTTGAGGATGCGCGGGTAGGCCTGGAGGGCGCGCTCGCGACCACCGTCGGTGACGCGGGCGAGGGCCTGCACGATGACTCCGGCGGCGATCTGGCCGGATTCCATCGCGTAGGCGATGCCCTCGCCGTTGAAGGGGTTGACCATGCCGCCCGCGTCGCCGACGAGCAGCAGACCGCGGGTGTAGTGCGGCTGCCGGTTGAAGGCCATCGGCAGTGCGGCGCCGCGGATCGGCTCGGTCATGTTCTCGGGGGTGTAGCCCCACTCCTCCGGCATGCCGGCGCACCAGGCCTTGAGCACCTCGCGCCAGTCCAGCTCGCCGAAGGCCGGCGAGGAGTTGAGGATGCCGAGGCCGACGTTGGAGGTGCCGTCGCCCATGCCGAAGACCCAGCCGTACCCGGGCAGCAGCTTGCGCTCGCCGCCGCGGGTGTCCCACAGCTCCAGCCAGGACTCCAGGTAGTCGTCGTCGTGGCGCGGCGAAGTGAAGTAGGTGCGGTAGGCGACGCCCATCGGACGGTCCTCGCGCCGGTGCAGGCCCATGGCGAGCGAGAGTCGGGTGGAGTTGCCGTCGGCGGCGACCACCAGCGGGGCCCGGAAGGTGACCTGGCGCTTCTCCTCGCCGAGCTTGGCGGTGACGCCGACGATCCGGCCGGTGCGCTCGTCCAGGACCGGCCCGCTGACGTTGCAGCGCTCGTAGAGCCGGGCGCCGGCCTTCTCGGCCTGACGGGCCAGCAGCTCGTCGAAGTCGGCGCGCTTGCGCACCAGGCCGTAGTCGGGGAAGGAGGACAGCTCCGGCCAGTCCAGCTCCAGCCGGACGCCGCCGCCGATGATGCGCAGGCCCTTGTTGTGCAGCCAGCCGTTCTCGGTGGAGACGTCGATGCCCATGTCCACCAGCTGCTTGGTGGCACGCGGGGTCAGGCCGTCGCCGCACACCTTCTCACGCGGGAAGGCGGTCTTCTCCAGCAGCAGCACGTCCAGCCCGGCCTGGGCCAAGTAGTAGGCGGTGGTGGAACCGGCCGGGCCCGCGCCGACCACGATGACGTCGGCCGTGCTCTCCACGGGGCTGTCCGGCTTCGTCAGATCGGCTGCGGTCTCGGACACGTGGACACACTCCTGGAACTGCTGCTGGGGGACGGCGGCTTTGCCTCCGGCAGTCTAGTTCCGCTCACGGCACCGGATGCGCCCCCGCCCCCGACCACCGGCCCGAGCCGCCGCGGTCGAGCCGTGACGGTCGGACCGCGGCCCCGAACCGTGGACGCGGAGCCGTGAGCCCCCGGAGCGGCGGTGAGCCCCGGAGCCGTGACACCCCGGCCCCGCGCCGGAACCAGGGCCGGGACCAGGGCCGGGCCCCGGACCGGAGCCAGGGCCGGACACGCAACCCGGGACCGGCCGAGCCCGACTACGCGATCTTGTAGGCCCGGTGCAGCGCGACGATCCCACCGGTCAGGTTCCGCCAGGCGACCTTCGACCAGCCGTTGTCCTGGAGCCTGGCGGCCAGCCCCGGCTGGTCCGGCCAGGCCCGGATGGACTCGGCGAGGTAGACGTACGCCTCCGGGTTGCTGCTGACCGCGGTGGCCACCGGCGGCAGCGCGCGCATCAGGTACTCGGTGTAGACCGTCCGGAACGGCGTCCAGGCCGGGGTGGAGAACTCGCAGATCACCAGCTTGCCGCCGGGCTTGGTGACCCGCAGCATCTCGCGCAGCCCCGCGTCGGTGTCGTGGACGTTGCGCAGCGCGAAGGAGATCGTCACCGAGTCGAAGGTGTCGTCCGCGAACGGCAGCCGGGTGGCGTCGCCGGCGGTGAGCGCCAGCTCGGGGTGGCGTCGCTTGCCCTCGGCGAGCATGCCGACCGAGAAGTCGCACGGGACGACCTGGGCCCCGGCCTCGGCGAAGGGCAGCGAGGAGGTGCCGGTGCCGGCCCCGAGGTCGAGCACGAGGTCCCCCGGTCCGGCGGCCACCGCCTCGGCCACCGCCCGGCGCCAGGCGCGGGCCTGGCCGAGGGAGAGCACGTCGTTGGTGCGGTCGTACTTGGCCGCGACGTCGTCGAACATGGCGGCGACTTCGTGCGGCTGCTTGTCCAGAGAGGCTCGGGTCACGCCCCCATTGTTCACCCTCACACGAACGCCCCGACCAACGGGGCACGCCGACCCGAAGCCGACCCGGCCGTACCCGACCGACCCGAAGCAGAACCCCGGTCGGGCCCGGACCGGACCCGGACCGGACCCGGCCGCCGCCCGGGCCGAAGGCCGAACCCCGGCCCACACCCGTCAGGCGCCCGCCCCTGCCGGGCGGGGCCCGTCAGTGCTGAGCGCGCCGTCCGCCCGCGCGGCGCCGCCGACGCGACCGCTTGCCGTGCGTTATCGCGGGCATCCCGTCCGCCAGTGCCCCCGTCGCGAGTGCGAGGTTGGCGGCCAGCTTCCCCTGACCGCCGCGGACCGCGAGGTCCCTGTGGTGCCGCCGGATGCGCAGCACGCAGATCACGAAGAGCACGACGGCCACCGGCACGCTGAACCGGGCCAGGCCCACGCCGACCGGCTGCGGGTAGGTGTCACCGCAGATCCGCACCGCGCCCGGGTCGTCGGCGGCGTGCTCCAGGCAGATGCTGTCACCGACCTTGGCGGTGTCCGAGAGCGGCAATGCGGCCGCGGTGTGCGACTCCCCGCCGGCCCGGTAGCTGACGGCGCTGTAGGTGCCGCCGCCGGTCGGGAGCTGGGTGACGACCCCCTCGACTCTCACCGGGTGCGCCTCGATCCGGTCGGCCTGGTCGGCCTGGCGCCAACCCAGCAGGCACATGCCGACGGCCAGCACGGCGCTGAGCACGGCGGCGAGGTACCAACCACGGCCCAACCGCGGGATGCGCGGCGGGGGAACGGTCGCGGTTCGCATGGTTCCTGTCCTGGCTTGCCTTCGGGGCCGGGGACACGGCCCCGCCACCCGCGGCGCGGGCGGTGGTGTGGTGAGGGTACGGAGTGAGCTGTCCGGGATCGTATCCGCTGGCGGGCCCTCAGGTCACGATGAAGAGACAATCACTCTCCGCCGTCGGCACCGGAGTTCGGGTGCACACGAAGGAAGTCCCGTGCGCGGCAAGGAAATCCGGCTACTGACGAGTACGTCACACCTCCGTGACGACCGTCTCACCGCCGGCGGTACACCAACCGCCCGCCCAGCACCGTGGCCAGGCACCCGCCCGCCACCGGCTCCGGGCCCGCGAACACCGCGAAGTCCGCCCGGCCCCCGGCCGCCACCCGCCCGTACACGGCCTCCGCGAGCGACAGGACGGCCAGCGGGTCCAGCGGCCCCTCGTCCGCGCCACCCGGCTCTCCTGACGAACCGACGGCATCGACTGGCCCAACCGGCCTGACCGGACCGGACGGACCGGACGGACCGGACGGACCGGACGGAACGGGCAGCCCGACGACCCCCGACCGCGTCACCGCCGTCCGTACCGAGGCCCGCTCGAAGGGCCCGGCCACCGCCGTCACTCCGTACCCGAGCATCCGCTGCAGTCCCCGCCGCGCGCTGGCCCCGCACCGCGCCTCGTCCGTGGACCCGGCCAGCCCGTCCGCCACCGGCTCGACGCCGACCTCCTCCCGGGGATCGGGGTGGTACGCACGTTCCAGCAGCCAGTGCCCGTACGGATTGCGCAGCCCGGGGGTGAGCACGGCCGCACCCCAGTCCCGCACCCGCGCGCCCGGGTGCGCGGCCGTCAGCTCCCCGTAGGGCCCGACCGCTTCCACCAGCTCGCCACGCACCACCACCGCCCCGTCGGCGATGGACGGGGCGGTGGGATCGGCCGGATCGGGCAGCACCAACGCCGCCCGGTGCAGAGTCAGCACAACAGCGCCTTCGACTTCGACGACAACGGCTAGGGCAACGACACCGGCACCGGCACCGGCACCGGCATCGCCATCAACGACGCCGGCCCGGCGAGGGCCTGGAGGAGAAGAGGACTCAGTTGTCCAGGATCTTCAGCTCGGGGTGCGCGGTGCCGCCCTCGATCGCCGTGGAGGCGATGTGCGAGGCGACCCGCGGGTCGACCGGGTCGTTGGCCGGGTCGTCCAGCACCCGCAGGTGCTCGTACGTGGTCGAGCGCTGCGCCGGGACGCGGTCGGCGGCCCGGATGAGGTGGATCAGCTCGGTGAGGTTGGAGCGGTGCTTGGCGCCCGCCGCCGAGACGACGTTCTCCTCCAGCATGACGGACCCGAGGTCGTCCGCACCGTAGTGCAGCGACAGCTGGCCGGCCTCCTTGCCGGTGGTGAGCCAGGAGCCCTGGATGTGGGCGACGTTGTCGAGGAACAGGCGGGCGATCGCGATCATCCGCAGGTACTCGAAGACGGTGGCCTGGGTCGAGCCCTTCAGGTGGTTGTTCTGCGGCTGGTAGGTGTACGGGATGAAGGCCCGGAAGCCGCCGGTGCGGTCCTGCACGTCGCGGATCATCCGCAGGTGCTCGATCCGCTCGGCGTTGGTCTCGCCGGTGCCCATCAGCATGGTGGAGGTGGACTCCACGCCGAGGCCGTGGGCGATCTCCATGATCTCCAGCCAGCGCTCGCCGGACTCCTTCAGCGGGGCGATCGCCTTGCGCGGCCGCTCCGGCAGCAGCTCGGCGCCGGCGCCGGCGAAGGAGTCCAGGCCGGCCTTGTGGATCCGGGTGATGGCCTCCTCGACGGAGACGCCCGAGATCCGCGCCATGTGCTCGACCTCGGAGGCGCCCAGCGAGTGGATCACCAGCTCCGGGAAGTCGGCCTTGATCGCCGAGAACGCGCGCTCGTAGTACTCCACGCCGTAGTCCGGGTGGTGGCCGCCCTGGAACATGATCTGGGTGCCGCCCAGCTCGACCGTCTCGGCGCAGCGGCGCAGGATCTCGTCGAGCTCACGGGACCAGCCCTTGTCGCTCTTCGGCGGCACGTAGAAGGCGCAGAACTTGCACGCCGTCACGCAGACGTTGGTGTAGTTGATGTTGCGCTCGATGATGTACGTCGCGATGTGCTCGGTACCCGCGTAGCGACGGCGGCGCACCGCGTCGGCGGCGGAGCCGAGCGCGTGCAGCGGCGCC
Source organism: Kitasatospora sp. NPDC005856 (assembly GCF_040629945.1). Taxonomy (NCBI): domain Bacteria; kingdom Bacillati; phylum Actinomycetota; class Actinomycetes; order Kitasatosporales; family Streptomycetaceae; genus Kitasatospora; species Kitasatospora sp. NPDC005856. The sequence goes on from NZ_JBEXWT010000013.1 coordinate 31,431, forward strand.
GAGCGGTAGAGCTCCAGCGCCTCCTCCGGGGTGATCCGGCCACCGGCCGCGGCGCGGTCGAGCACGGCCTTCAGGTCGGTGCTGGACGCATCGAGGGTGGTCGCTGCGAGCTCGGTCACCTGGCGGCCTTCTCTCTCTACAAGTGCTACTCGGGTACGGCCGAACCAGCCTACGCCAGCACATTCCGCCGCCCGCGTCAGCCCGCTGAACTGCGCACGGGCCGCGCGGCACCGGGCTTGTCGTCCGGGACCGGGACCGGGAGCAGGACCGGGGCCGGGAGCAGGACCAGGGGCCGGGAGCAGGACCAGGGGCCAGGGGCCAGGAGCAGGGTCACGGCCAGACGCAGGGTCACGGCCGGGAGCAGGCCGGGGCCGGGAACGAAGAGGACCGCCTCCGGCCCGTACGCCCGCCCGCCCGCCCCTACACCTCCAGCGGCAACGCCACCGGTTCCAACAGCCGCACCGCGACGTCCGGGGCGAACCCGCTGTCGTGCGCGACCCGCCGGGCGAACTCCGTGACGCCCGCGAGCTGCCGCTCGCCGAGCGAGAAGTCGAGCGCCTCGCTGAAGTACCGCTCCAGCACGTCCGCCCCGAAGGCCTCCCAGCGGGCGGCCTGCTCGGCGACCTTGGCCGCCTCGACCAGCGACAGGTCGCGGGACTCCAGGAAGGCCCGGTGCACCGCGGCGGTCAGTTCCGGGGCGCGTTCGGCGAACTCCCGCCGAACCGCCCAGACGGCGAAGACGAAGGGCAGGCCGGTCCACTCCTTCCACATCTCGCCGAGGTCGTGGACGGTCAGCCCGAGGTCGGCGGCCTGACCGAGGTAGGCGCGCAGGGCCGGGTCGCCGATCAGGACGGCGGCGTCGGCCTCGGCGAGCATCGCGCTGAGGTCCGGCGGGCAGCTGAAGTAGTCCGGGCGCACGCCCTCGCGCTCCTCCAGGAGCAGCCGGGCGAGCCGCACGGAGGTGCGGCTGGTGGAGCCGAGGGCGACCCGGCGGCCGTCGAGGTCGGCGAGCGGCACCTTGCTGACGATCAGGCAGGACATCACCGGGCCGTCACTGCCGACCGCGATGTCCGGCAGGACCAGCAGGTCGTCCGCGTTGCGCAGGTACTCCACGCAGGTGATCGGGCCGATGTCCAGGGTGCCGTCGACGAGCTGGTCGCTCAGCTTCTCCGGGGTGTCCTTGGTGAGGTCCAGGTCGAGCAGGTTCCCGGTCCTGGCGAGCCCCCAGTAGAGGGGAACGCAGTTCAGGAACTGAATGTGGCCGACGCGCGGCCTGACCGGGGTGTTCTCCTGGGGCTCTCGCGTCCGCGCGTCCGGTGTCTGTGCTTCCGGTGCTGCCACTGCGCCGCTCCCTTGCTGTTCGTGCCTCCCCGCAGCGTATGCCTGCTGTTCACGGCGGCTCGCACCGGCCACCCGACACGCCCTCACGCGCCGTCGAAGCACCGCCGAAGCGCCGTGGAAGCACCGTCGAAGCGCCTTTCCGTACCCGCTCCCCGCCCTTACGACACGCGCCTTCCACGCCACAAGTGACCTCTGGTCGTCACAGCGGCCGCATGCTAGCGTTGCCCTCAGTTGCAGTTTGATTCCCCTTGCAGTACTTGAAGCCTGCGGAGCATGTAACCGCAGGCTTTTTGTAGTTTTTCAGCAATATCGAAAAATTTCGGACACGTCCGGAGGCAGGGCGATCAGCGCAGCGGACCGGGTGTCACACGGTGTGGCCCCCGACACGCATCGCAAGGAGAACGGCATGGCTCAGGGAACCGTCAAGTGGTTCAACGCTGAGAAGGGCTTCGGCTTCATCGCCCAGGATGGCGGCGGCCCCGACGTCTTCGTTCACTACTCCGCCATCAACGCGAACGGCTTCCGTTCGCTGGAGGAGAACCAGACGGTCACCTTCGACGTCACCCAGGGCCCGAAGGGCCCGCAGGCGGAGAACGTCACCGCTGTCTGACCATCCTCTGATGATCTGATCGCTCGGGACCCGTACGGGTCCGCCGGCGGCTCCCGACAGCCGCCACCATGAGCACAAGAGCAGTACCCAAGGGGGCCCGCCCATCCGGCGGGCCCCCTGCCTTTTCGAAAACCGTGGCCCGTGACGAAGTTCGGGCACGGAGCTCGGGAATGCGGAAAGGGCCCTCCCCCGTCACCGGGAGAGGGCCCTTTCCGTCATGCCGGTCGAACGTCCCCTCTGGCGTTCGACCGCACGTTCAACCTCGGGCCACGAACTTCGGGCCACAAACCTCGGACCGCGAACCTCGGACCGCAGCCTCAGGCCACGACGTCAGGCCACGACGTCAGGCCCGAGCCTCAGGCCGCGACCGGAGCCGCGCCGCCCTGGCCGGCGGCGACGGCCGGCTTCGCGTCCTCCTCGTACAGGTCCCCGGAGGGGTTGTTGTACGCGGTGACGTCCAGGATCCGCTCCCGGGCGGCGACCACGATCGGCACGACGACCTGACCGGCGACGTTGGTCGCGGTGCGCATCATGTCCAGGATCGGGTCGATGGCGAGCAGCAGGCCGACACCCTCCAGCGGCAGGCCCAGGGTGGACAGGGTCAGCGTCAGCATGACGATCGCACCGGTGAGGCCCGCGGTGGCGGCCGAGCCGACCACCGAGACGAAGGCGATCAGGATGTAGTCCTTGATGCCCAGCTCGATGTTGTAGACCTGCGCGACGAAGATCGCGGCGATGGCCGGGTAGATCGCGGCGCAACCGTCCATCTTGGTGGTGGCGCCGAACGGCACGGAGAAGGAGGCGTACTCGCTCGGGACGCCGAGGCGCTCGGTCACGCGGCGGGTGACCGGCAGGGTGCCGACCGAGGACCGGGAGACGAAGGCCAGCTGGATCGCGGGCCAGGCGCCCTTGTAGAAGTGCAGCGGGTTGAGTCCGGCGGCGAAGCGCAGCACCAGCGAGTAGACGACGAACAGGACCAGCGCGCAGCCGACGTAGATGTCCAGGGTCAGCGTGGCGAAGGGCTTCAGCAGGTCCCAGCCGTACTTGGCGACGGACTTGCCGATCAGGCCGAGGGTGCCGAGCGGGGAGAGCCGGATGACCCACCACAGCGCGGTCTGGGTCAGCTCCAGCACGGACTCGCTGAGCTTCAGGACCGGCTCGGCCTTGGCGCCGAGCTTGATGATCGCCGCACCGACCACGACCGCCAGGAAGACGATCTGGAGCACGTTCACCTTGGCGAAGGTGTCGACGATGTTGGTCGGGAAGATCCCGGTCAGGAAGTCGATCCAGGAGCCCTTGGAGTCGAGCGCCTTGAGGCCCTCGGTCTTCAGGTTGGTGCCCTCGCCCGGGTTGGTCAGCAGGCCCAGGCCCAGGCCGATGCCGACCGCGATCAGCCCGGTGATCATGAACCAGAGCAGCGTACGGGTGGCCAGGCGGGCCGCGTTGGTCACGTTGCGCAGGTTGGCGACGCTCACCACGATCGCGGTGAACACCAGCGGCGGGACGGCCAGCTTGAGCAGCTGGACGAAGATCTTGCCGATGGTCTCCAGGGTGGTGGCCAGCCAGGAGATGTCGGCGGCGCGGGCCAGGTAGCCCAGGCCGACGCCGAGCACGAGGCCGGCGACGATCTGCACCCAGAAGGGCGTCTTTCGGATGCGGGCGAGCAGGGACGGCGACGAGGTCGCCTCGGGCGCTGTGGACATGGGGGAGCGTCTCCGGGGGAGGGCGTTGCTGACGGTGAGGCGGGGCGGAGCAGGCGGCACGGCGCGGGGCCGGACGGGAAGGATCGGGCCCCGGTCAGGGGCGTGCCGCCGCGATACAGCTCAGGGAGGTACAGCGCAGGGCGCGACAACGGCGCGGGCTGTCCACAGCACCGGTCAGAGCACACGGGCGGGCGGCGGCGGGCCGAAGGCCCGGGCCGTGCATCCGCAGTGCGTCTGAGGCTGTCATGGCCGATACGTTAGCAGCAAAGGTTTGAGATGTTCAAAGTACTTGTTTGAGGTCACGCAGAGCACATGCCCGCCGCGACCCGGCCACGAACCCCAACTCCGGATACGAACGAAGCTGACGCCCCATCAGGACGACTCGGCGGCCCGATTGACCGCTGAACAGTTATACGTATAACTTTGCGGCGTCCCCGCCCCTGCCTGCCCACCCGGAGAGGACGCCGATGGGCTACCTCGCCCTGCTCCGAGCCCCGCACGTCACCCGCCTGCTGCTCGGCACCCTGCTCGGCCGCCTGCCCGCCGGCATGACCGCCCTCGTCATCGCCCTCGCCCTGCGCGACGCCGGTGTCGCGTACGGCCGGGTCGGACTGGCCACCTCCGCCTACGCGATCGCCGCCGCCATCGGCGGCCCGGTGCTCGGACGGATCGTGGACCGCACCGGACAGCCGCGCGTCCTGCTCGCCTCCGCCGTGGTGGCCGGCGGCGGGTACGCACTGCTCGCCCTCGCGCCCGGCTCCGCGATCGGTGCGCCGGTCGGGGCCGCGATCGCCGGCCTCGCCATGCCCCCGCTGGAGCCCTGCCTGCGCTCGCTCTGGCCGGACGTGGTCGAGGAGGAGCAGCTCGACACCGCCTACGCCTTCGACTCGGCCTCCCAGCAGATCCTCTACGTGGCCGGCCCGCTGGCCGTCGCCACCATCTCGGGGCTCTTCAGCCCGGTCGCCGCACTCTGGGTGGCCGCCGGACTCGGGCTGGCCGGCGCGCTGATCGTGGCCACCGCCGGACCCGCCAGGACCTGGCGCGCCCCGGCGCGGGAGCAGTCCGCCGGACTGCTCGGGCCGCTGCGCTCCCCCGGACTGGTGCTGCTGCTGGTCGGACTGGCCGGGGCCGGCTGGGCGGTCGGTGGGCAGAACGTGCTGTTCATCGCCTACGCCGAGCGGCACGTCGGCGCGCTGCCCGGCGGCGGAGGCACCCTGCTGGCGCTGGCGGCGCTCGGCGGCCTGCTCGGCGCACTCGCCTACGGCGCGGTCAAGTGGCGGCAGACCACCGCCACCCGCACCTGGGTGATGGCCCTCGCGATGGCCGCCTCCTACCCGCCGCTGGTCATCCTGCCCGGGCCGTACCCGATGGCCGCCCTGGCCTTCCTCTCCGGGATCATGCTGGCCCCGCTGCTGGCGGCGGCGTTCGTCCTGGTCGCCGAACTGGCGCCGACCGGCACCGTCACCGAGGCCTTCGCCTGGCTGGTGACGCTGTTCGCCACCGGCAACTCGCTCGGCTACGCCGTCTCCGGCAAGCTCGCCGAGGGCTCGCTGCGCTCGGTGGCGCTCTGCGCGGTGGGCGGGATCGCACTCGGCGGGCTGGTGCTGTTCGGTGCCCGGCGCTGGTTCCACCCGGCGCCGCTCGCCCCGACCGCGCAGCCCGTCCCGGTGGGCTGACCCACCCCCACGAACGACTGCGCCCGTCGGTGGTCTGGCCGGCGGGCGCAGTCCTGTCCCTCATCTACGGCTGATCAGCTGTGGCGGCCCCACCGGCACCGGGCGATCACCGTGGACAGCAGGCCGAAGCCCGGGGCGGCGGCACCGAGCGCGGCCGGCAGCAGACCGGGCTCACCCGTTCTCGTCGGCTCGCTCGACGACGAGCCGCCCGTCGGGCCGTCCGTCAGGCCGTCCGTCGGGCCGCCCGTCAGGCCGCCGGCCGGGCCGTCCGACGGACCGTTACCGACCGTTACCGACCGGCCGAGGCCGTTCCGGCCGGCTCCGTGGAGGAGCGCAGCACCAGCGAGGTGGCCAGCGGCTCGACCGGCGCCACCCGCTCCCCGCGCAGCAGGGCCGCCAGCGCGGCCGCGCCCGCCCGGCCCAGCTCCTCACCGGGCAGGTCGACGGTGGTCAACGGCGGGGCGAGCAGCGCGGCCACCGCGACGTTGTCCATGCCGACCACCGACAGGTCCTCCGGCACCCGCAGTCCGAGCTCGGCGGCGGCCTGGTAGACCCCGGAGGCGACCACGTCGTCGTCGCAGATCACCGCCCGCGGCCGGTCCGCCCGCTCCAGCAGCCGGCCCGCGACGGTCCGCGCGGCCCGGTGGCCGTCGTTCAGGCTCACGCCCAACTCCACCACGTCCAGGCCGAGTTCACGGACGGCCTGCTCGAAGGCGGCCTGCCGGACCCGGAAGGTGTAGGCGGAGTGGCTGGAGCGCAGCCGGCCGATCCGGCGGTGGCCGAGCTCGGCCAGGTGCTCGACCGCGGCACGCATCCCGCCGGCCACGTCGAGCTCGACGGTGGGACGCGACCGGTCGGTGCCGGGGTCGGCGTCCAGGAAGACGGCCGGGGTGTCGACGGGCAGCTCACCGAGCTGGCTGTCGTCCGGGGAGCAGATCAGCAGGCCGTCGAAGCGGCCGGCGGTGGCGGCCTCGGCAAGGGTGGCGCTGCCCCAGCCGGAGCTGACCACGACGGCCAGGCCGTTGCGGCCGGCCTCCTCGTGGACGCCTTCCAGCACCCGGCCGAAGAACGGGCCCTGGAGGTTGGGAACGGCCAGCAGGATCATCCCGCTGCGGCCGAGCCGCAGCTGGCGCCCGGCCGCCTGCGGACGGTAGCCGAGGCTGCGCGCGGCCTGCCGGACCCGCTCCCGGGTGGCCTCGGAGACCCGTCGGCCGGCCTCGGCACCGGAGAAGACCAGGGAGACGGTGGCCTGGGAGACCCCGGCGAGCCGCGCCACGTCCCGCCCGGTGGGCCGCCGGACGGGGGCCGGCCAAGTGCCGAGCGCCCCCTCGACGGAGGCCCCCTCGGTGGGCGGCTGCTCGGCGGGTGCTCCCCCCACGGAGACTCCCTCCACGGAGGCCCCCTCGACGGACGGCGGCTCGGCGGAGGCCCGCTCGGCGGGCGGCTCGGGCGGCTCGGACGGCACGGAGTCTCGGGTGGCGGGCACGGCGGCCGGGCTCCGGGGCGGGGCCGGGGTCAGCTCTGGCCGGCGGCGGCCGCGCGGGCGGCGTCGTCGACGGCGTCCTCTTCGGCGTTCTGCGCGGCGATCCGATCGGCGGTCCGGTTGCGCATCCCGGAGACCTTGCCGCTGATCTGCGTGGACATCTCGTCGCGCTGCTTGCTCAGCAGCGCGTAGCTGAGCGGCGCGGAGGCGACCGCGGCCAGCAGGAACAGGAAGATCATGCCGGCCTCACCACTGACCGGGATGATCTGGAAGTGCCCGAGCAACAGGGCCACCAGCAGGCAGCCGAGGAAGATGCTGACCCGCAGGGAGGTGTAGCGGAGCGTGGCGTGCGACTTCTCCGGGCCGTTGCTGGTCACTCGACACATCCTTCTTCGTTGCGCTGGGGCCGGTCCTCCAGTCAAGCATGCCTGACAGCCGGAGCGGGGCACGGGGCACCCGATCCGGCCCGCCCGGCTCCGGCGGGGCCGTCCTCAGCGCAGGTCGAGCCACATGGTGATGTCGTCCCGGTAGTCCCCGGGGGCGACCCGGATCGCGGCCGGCACCCGGCCGACCTCCTGGTAGCCGCTGCGGGCGTAGAACCGCTCCAGCCCCAGGCCGCCGCGCGCGGTGAGCCGCAGCGACTCCAGGCCCCACCCCCGGGCCACCCGCTCGGCCTCGGCGAGCAGTCGGGCGCCGTGGCCCAGGCCCTGGAAGTCGGGGTGCACCATGACCCGCTTGAGCATCCGCCAGTGCTCCATGAGGTCGAAGCGCATCGACTCGAAGAACAGCACACCGACCAGGCGGCCCGTCGCGCTCTCGTGCGCGACCAGCAACCGGTCCGGGCCGTCCGGCTCGACCCCGGCGAACTGACGTTCGGCGGTGTCCCAGACCTCCTCCTCGGTGACCGGCGCCACGAATCCGACCGCCCCGCCGGTGTTGGTAACGTCGGCCCACAGCCGGACGATGTCCGTCCGCAGATCGGGGTCGAGCTTCGGGTCCAGGGTGAAGGTGAGCACCATGAATCGGAGCCTAGACCTCCGGTACGACGGTCCTACCGGGAGGTCCGGCATCACCCCCGGCACGCGGACCGGCCGGCCACCGGCACGGTCCGCCCGTCACGGGAGGGCCGGCACCGCCCGCTCGGCCCGCCCGCCGCGCAGCGCCAGGCAGAGCCCGACCGCGACCGCGCACAGCGCGCCGGCGCCGTACCAGGTGAGGTCGTAGTTGCCGAGCGCGTCACGGGCCAGCCCCGCCAGCCCGGCGACGACGGCCGCGCCGATCTGGTGGGCGGCGAGCACCCAGCCGAAGACGATCGGGGCGTCCTCGCCGAAGTGCCGGCGGCACAGCGCGACGGTCGGCGGCACGGTGGCCACCCAGTCCAGACCGTAGAAGATCACGAAGGCGAGGATCGGCGGCTGGAGCGATCCGGCCAGCAGCTGCGGCAGCAGGAGCAGGGACAGGCCGCGCAGCCCGTAGTAGACGGTCAGCAGCAGCCGGGAGTCGACCCGGTCGGTGAGCCAGCCGCTGAAGACGGTGCCGAGCACGTCGAACACCCCGATCAGGGCGAGCAGGCTCGCGGCGGTGGTGACCGGCATGCCGTGGTCGTGCGCGGCCGGGATGAAGTGGGTGCCGACCAGGCCGGCGGTGGTGGCGCCGCAGATCGCGAAGGATCCGGCCAGCAGCCAGAACGCCCGAACGCGCGCGGCGTTCCGCAGCACCCGCAGCGAGCGGGCCAGGGCGCGGCCGCCGGCGACCGGAGCGGCCGGGGCCTCGGTCGCGCCGTACGGGAGCAGGCCGAGGTCGGCGGGGCGCTCGCGCATCAGCAGCAGGACCGGGACGGCGACGGCGCTGGCGGCGAGCGAGACCACGACCACGGCCGAGCGCCAGCCGTGCTGTTCGACCAGCCAGGCGCCGACCGGCAGGAAGACCAGGTTCCCCGCCGCTCCGGCGGCCGTCAGCACCCCGGTGACCAGGCCCTGTCGGGCCTGGAACCAGCGGCCGGTGATGGTGGTGGCGAAGGCGCCGGCCATCGAGCCGCTGCCGAGGCCGACCAGCACGCCCCAGCAGAGCACCAGTTGCCAGGGCTCGCGCATCAGCATGGTCAGCCCGGAGCCGACCGAGATGGTCAGCAGCGCGCAGACCACCACCAGGCGCACCCCGAAACGGTCCATCAGGGCGGCGGCGAAGGGAGCGGTGAGGCCGTAGAGCGTCAGGTTGACGGAGGTGGCGCTGGAGATCGTCCCGAGCGACCAGCCGAACTCGTTGTGCAGGGCGTCCATCATCAGGCTCGGTGCGGAGCGGAACCCGGCCGAGCCGAGCAGGACGAGCAGGGAGACGCCGGCCACCACCCAGGCGTAGTGCACCCGGGGGCGCTCGGCGGGGGCGGGCGGTTCGGAGCGGGGTGTGGGGGTGAGGGCGCTGCGTTCGGTCACGCGAACGAGTGTTCCGGGCCGCCCGGGGCCGGACGAGTGGCCTGAATGACAGCTTTCGCAAGATTCGGGCCACGGCCCGCAGTACCCTGGCCCGGACCCACCGACGCCCGAGGGGACGGCATGGCACACCTGGTCGCGGTACTCGCCCTGGAGGGCGTGATCGCCTTCGAACTCGGCATCCCCGCCCGCATCTTCGGCGGCGCCAAGGACCCGGCCGGACGGCCGCTGTACGAGGTGGCCACCTGCACCCTGGACGGGCGGCCGGTCACCACCAGCGCCGACTTCCGGATCATGGTCGACCACGGGCCCGAACTGCTGGAACGGGCGGACACCGTGCTGATCCCGGCCTCCGCGGACTCCGCTCCGGCCGTCGCCGACGCCTGCTTCACCCCGGCCCTGGCCGCCGCGCTGGCCCGGATCCGGCCCGGCACCCGACTGATGTCGATCTGCACCGGCTCCTTCATCCTGGCCGCCGCCGGCCTGCTGGACGGCCGCCCGGCCACCACCCACTGGCGCTACACCGAGCGCTTCGCCCGGATGTTCCCCGAGGTGCGGCTGGACCCCGACGTGCTCTACACCGACGACGGCGACGTCCTCACCTCCGGCGGGGTGGCCGCCGGGGTGGACCTGTGCCTGCACGTGGTGCGCCGCGACCACGGCAGCGCGGTGGCCAACGCGGTGGCCCGCAACTGCCTGGTGCCGCCGTGGCGCGAGGGCGGCCAGAAGCAGTACGTGGAGGCCCCGAGCCCGGTGGACTCCGGCGGCAGCGGCACCGCCGCGGTGCGCGCCTGGGCGCTGGAGAACCTGGACCGGCCTCTGGCGCTGCGCCGGCTCGCCGACCGGGCGGGGATGAGCGTACGGACCTTCACCCGGCGCTTCCGCGAGGAGACCGGCGCCAGCCCCGGCCAGTGGATCACCACCCAGCGCACCGAGCGGGCCCGCCAGTTGCTGGAGCGGACCGATCTGACGATCGACCAGGTCGCCCGGGAGTCCGGTTTCGGCACCGCCGCCTCGCTGCGGCTGCAGCTGCGCGGCCGGCTCGACGTCGCACCGAGCGCCTACCGGCGCACCTTCCGCGCCCTCCCGCCCTTCCCCGAGGGCGGACCCGAGAACCCGGCCGTCCCCGAGAGCCGGGCCGTCCCCGGGGCTTCCGCCCGACGCGCTTCCTGAGCACGGCCCGGGAACCGCCCGAGCGGTGGCCGGATCACGTCGCGACCCGGCGGCGGATCGGATGGCGGCAGGCCGCGCGTGCCCCGAGCACGGTGCGGCAGGCCGCCATCCAACCCCGGCGCGCACACCCTGATTCCGCGCCACACCCTCCGCACTCGCCGAGGAGCGGTCCGCGACCGGCCGCCCGCGGTCCCCCCTGCCGGCCCCCGAATCCCCTGGACAGCAGCACCGCGGCGGTGGACGGACGTCCCCTCGGCGTCCCCTCGCGACGGAGCGCCGCACCCAAGCGTGATCAGTCGGATACGTCACGTCAATGGGTAGTCGGAAATTCGGAATGGTTGCGTCACCTTTCGGCCGGTGATCAGCACCGGGCGCGGCACGGTCCGACGGCCGTCGCGAAAGCCGCTATTGCGCCAATGCCGCCCAGTCCACGTCGGCCAGCGGATCCGCGGGGCGGGCGTCGCTGCCGATCTCGCACCAGACCCGCTTGCCCGGGCCGTCCGGGTACCATCCCCAGCGCTCGCAGAGCAGTTCGACCAGCTCCAGGCCGCGCCCGTTGGTCGCGTCCTCGTCCGCGCCGGCGTGCCGCGGCGTCGGGGGGGCCTGGCTCGCGTCGACGACCTCCACCCGCAGCGGGGCGGCCGGTCCGTCCTCCCGGGGGCCGTCGGCCATCGGCAGACAGAGTCTCAGCACCGCCGGACAGCCGGTGTGCACCACGGCGTTGGTCACCAGCTCCGACACCACCAGCACCACCGTCTCGGCCATCGGCGCATCCGGGTCCACCCCGTGGTTCAGCAGCCGCGAGCGCACCCACCGGCGGGCCCGGCCGACCTCGGCGGGGTCAGCCTGCACCGCCAGCTGTACCTGAAGAACCTGCACCGCTCCACCACCCGCACTCGCAGTTCGGCCTTAGTCCCGATCGGGTCGGATCGGCCGGCGGGCCCTCGCACGTCGCCCGGCACCACCCGAGCCGTGCCCGGGCGCCCGCCCGGTCCGTCCGTCCGCGCCCACTCGTCCGCGCCGTCTCGTCGGTCGGGCACCGGCCGCGACACGAATACGCCTCAGGATGGGCGGGGGGAGGGACCTCAGCAAGCGCTTCGGGCATATTCCGGCGATCGGGCGACAGGGCAGGGCATACTGTGCCGCTCACTCTCGCGAGGCTCGTACCGGTGATCGTTCGGCCGGGGCCTCCCGGCCCGTCCCGCTGCCGGGAACCCACCGCCGCGCCCCGCGCGCCACCGCCCGCCACTCGCGCCACCGCCCGCCACTCGCGAACCACCCGGCAGGGCAGCGAACCGGGGAGCACATCCATGAAGAGGGCGATCCGCGAGGAACGGTTCCGTTCTTGCCGGAATCGCCCCCGGCGCCGCCCGGCCGCAAGATACCGTTGGGTAAGCCAGCGAACCCGGTCAGGAGGGTGGTTCCCGATGGCCACCCCGGAGCGGACCCCGCGCTGGGACGAGCAGTTGCAGCGCCGCCTCGCCCGCGGCGAGGAGACGGCGCTCGGCGAACTCTACGACCAGCTCGCGCCGATGGTGCACGGCCTGGCCGGACGGATACTCGCCGACCAGACGGCCGCAACCCAGCTCACCCGGGAGGTCTTCGCCCACGTCTGGGAGCACCCCGAGGACTTCGACCCCGACCAGGGCACCCTGCGCTCCTGGCTCGGCGCACTGACCCACCACCGCGCGGTCGAACGGCTGCGGGCACGGCGGGCCGCCGAACGGGTGCCGGGCGCGGAGGCCGAGATCCGCGCCGTGGCCACCGCCGCGCGGATGCAGTACGTCGTCGACTCCCTGCCCCAACCCCTGCGTGAGACCATCGCGGTGACCTACTACGACGGCCGCACCTACCGCGAGACGGCCCGGCTGCTCGGCATCAGCGAGCAGGCCGCCAAGCAGCGGATGCGGCTCGGTCTGGAGCTGCTGGCCACCGAACTGGCCGACGAACGCGCCCGCCAGGACGGAGCCGGGGACGGGAACGGGGAGACGTGAGCAGCACTGAGGAGCAGCACGACGCCCTGCGCTCGCTGCTCGGCGCGTGGGCCCTCGGCGCCTGCCCGGCCCGCGAGGCCGCCGAGTTGGAGCAGCACCTGCGGGACTGCCGGGAGTGCGCCGAGGAGGCGGCCCGGCTGCGCGAGGCGGCCGGCTGGCTCTCCCTGGACGAACCGCTGGACCAGCCCGGCTCGCTGCGCCAGCAGGTGCTCGACTGGTGCCTGGCCCGCCGGCCGGCCGAACTGCCCGTCCCCGCCTGGGGCGTGCCGTACACGGTGGAGACCGCCAAGCTCGACGCGCTGCTGCGCGACCTCGGCCCGGAGGAGTGGCAGGAGGTGGCGGAACTGCCGTGGCACGGCGGCACCGAGCGGTTGCGCCCGGCCGAGGTGCTGGGCCATCTGACCGCGGTGGACGGCTTCCTGGCGCTGGCGCTCGGTCTGCCCGACCCGGTGCCGGCCGTTCCGGGTCCGCCCACCGCGCCGGCCGGGCGGCGGGTGCCCCCGCAGGAGCCGGCCGCCGGACCGTCCGTGCCGCGCGTCCCGCCGCAGGGCGGCCCGTACGCCGGGATCACCGCGCGCACCACCCGGCTGATCGCCGAACAGGCCGGGCTGGCACCGCAGTCGGTGCGCTCCCGCTGGCGGCGGCAGGCCCACGACCTGGTGCGCAGCGCCGCGCTCGCGCCGCAGGGCAACACCCCGGTCGACTACGGCTTCGCGGTGCTGCCGCTGCGCGACGCCTTCGTGGACCGCGCCTTCGAGTGCTTCGTGCACGGCGAGGACGTGGCCCGGGCGGTCGCCTACCCGTACGATCCGCCGGCGCCGCAGCACCTGCGGCAGATGGTGGAGCTGGTGGTCCGGCTGCTCCCCCGGGCGCTGGCCGGGCAACGCGCGGCCCGCCCCGAGCACGCCGGGGCGCCTGGTGCGCCGGAGGGCGGGGTCCGGACGGCCCGGCGGGTGCGGCTGATGGTCGACGGCCCGGCGGGCGGCGAGTGGCTGATCGCCCTGGACGGCGGCGACGGCGACGACGACCGCGCCGGTGGCACCGGCGGCCCGCCCGGCGGGGAACCGGTGGCGTCGATGGTGCTGGACGGCTTGGAGCTGTGCCAGCTGGCCGCCGCACACCGCGACCCGGACCGGCTGCCGGTCGGCGAGCACGGCGACCGGGCCGCGGTCCGCGAGGTGCTGCACGCGCTCCCGCTGCTCTCCCGGCCGTAGCGGGACCACCGCTACGGCCGGCCGACCGCGGTCTACGCGAAGACGACCGTACGGGCCCCGTCCAGCAGCACCCGGTGCTCGCTGTGCCACTTCACCGCGCGGGCCAGCGCCTGGCACTCGACGTCACGGCCGAGCGCGACCAGCTGGTCGGGGCTGACGTCGTGGGTGACCCGGGCCACCTCCTGCTCGATGATCGGGCCCTCGTCCAGGTCGGCGGTGACGTAGTGCGCGGTGGCGCCGATCAGCTTCACGCCGCGCGCGTGCGCCTGGTGGTACGGCTTGGCGCCCTTGAAGCTCGGCAGGAAGGAGTGGTGGATGTTGATCACCCGGCCGGACAGCTCGGTGCACAGCCGGTCGGAGAGCACCTGCATGTAGCGGGCCAGCACGACCAGTTCGACGTTCTCCGCGGCGACCAGGTCGAGCAGCTGCCGCTCGGCCTCGGCCTTGGTGTCCTTGGTGACCGGGATGTGGTGGAACGGTACGCCGTAGCTCTCGGTCAGGTCCCGCAGGTCGGTGTGGTTGGAGACCACCGCGGCGATCTCCACCGGCAGGGCGCCGATCCGGGTGCGGTAGAGCAGGTCGTTCAGGCAGTGCCCGAACTTGCTCACCATGAGCACGATCCGCATCCGCTCCTCGGTCGGGTGGATCTGCCATTCCATCCCGAAGGAGGCGCCGATCGCGGCGAAGCTGGCCCGCAGCTTGTCGGCGGTGACCGGCTCGGGGGCGGAGAAGTGCACCCGCATGAAGAAGAGCCCGCTGTCGGCGTCCCCGAACTGCTGGCTGTCGATGATGTTGCAGCCGGTCATGAAGAGGTAGCTGGAGACAGCGTGGACGATGCCCTGCTTGTCGGGGCAGGACAGCGTGAGGACGTGCTGGGCGCTGGCCGGCTGCTGTTCCACTGGGGGTATCCCGTTCTGAGCTCGTGACGTGCGTGGACGGTCCAGCGTGTCACATCCCGGACACCCGCCGCCCGGCTGCCCGTACTGCGGGACGGCGGGTGCCCGGGTGGTCAGACCTGGGTGAGGATGCGCAGCACGTCCAGCGACTTGGGCGCCGCGTCCGGGTCGTCCCCGTCGCCGGCGGCCAGCGCGACGTGCGCCTCGCGGGCGGCCCGGACGGTCTCCGGCCAGCCGGGGTGGCCGAGGTACGCGGAGGCCGGGGCGTCCGCACCGACCTCGTGCAGCATCTGCACGGCCCGCAGCACCGCGACGTCCACCAGCGCGGCCTCGGCGGAGTCACGGAGGATCGTCCCGATGTACTTCTCGGCCGACCAGCGGTCCAGCCAGGTGTCCTCGACGAGGCGGTAGACGGCGTCGGTCACGTCGCCGTACCCCTCTCGGCCGGTCAGCCAGGTCTCCTGCTGGAAACCGGGGTCGGAGAGCATGTGCAGCGCCGAGCGCAGTCGGGCTCGCCAGCGCCACCAGGGCAGGTCGTTGAGCGGCATGCCGCCCATCGTGCTGGAGCGGTGGCCCGGACGAGAAGGGTTTCGGGCGGACCGGTACGAAGAATCTGTGCTGGCGGACATGGTGAACGATCGTACGTTCCCCGCCTGTTCGTACTCCACTCGCGATCTACACGCGTACCGCTCCGGATTTCGGCGGCCGTTTGCCATCCGTTCGCATTTCGGCCCTCTCGCCTTGTGACGCCGGGGCTTGGCTTGCTCCGGTGCGCCGGAGTGCGCCCCAGAGAGGGAATGCCGATGACCAGCCGAAGGGACTCGTTCCAGGCCCGTCCCCAGATCGGGCGCCGCCGCCGACGCCCGATCGCAGCCGCCGCCACCGCCGCGGCCCTGCTCCCCGCCCTCTTCTCGGCCTCCGCGTGCGGCGGACCGGCCGATGCCTCGACCAGCGGCACCGATCTGACCGTGATGACCTGGGCCCCGGCCGGCACGGGCTCCGCCGACCGCCCGGGCATGACGGCGCTCGCCTCCGCCATCGGCCAGGACGCCAACACCAAGGGCGGGCTGAACGGCCACCGGCTGCGAGTGATCACCTGCAACGAGCACAACACCGCGGACGGTGCCCGCGCCTGTGCCCAGCAGGCGGTGGACGCCAAGGTGGTCGCCGTGATCGGCTCCTACAGCCAGTGGGGCGAGGCGTTCATGCCGGTGCTGGAGCGCTCCGGCATCCCGCTGATCGGCGGCTACGGGCTCTCCCAGCCGGAGTTCTCCAGCCCGCTGTCCTACCCGGTGGACGGCGGCATGCCGGCGCTGATCGCGGGCAACGGCCGCCAGCTGGTGGACGCCGGCTGCAAGTCCGTCTCCCTGGTCCGCCCGGACACCCCGGCCGGCGACAACCTGCTCGGCTACCTGGGCACCGCGCTGCGGCCGGCCGGGATCAAGCTGACGGACGTCAAGGCGCCCGAGCAGTCCTCCGACTACACCCCGGTGATCCGCAAGGCGATCGGCAAGGACGAGCCGGGCAACTGCATCACCAGCGCCCTGGCCGCCGAGCCGACCGGCAACCTGTTGGACTCCTACCGGCGGCAGAACGCGAAGAACACCCGGATCGCCTCGGTGATCGGCAGCGTCCAGCAGTCGGTGGTGGACTCCACCGGCGGCGACTCCGGCCCGCTCGCCGGCGCCTACGTCACCAGCTGGTACCCGCCGGAGTCGGCGAAGATCTGGGACGGGCTGCGCTCGGTGGTGCGCACCGACACCACCGGCGGACACCCCATCGACGTCGCCGACCCGGGCGTGCAGACCACCTGGGTCGCGTACGAGGTGTTCCGGACGGCGGTGCAGAAGCTGGCGGAGTCCGGCCGGACGATCACCCCGAAGACGCTCTCCTCGCTGCTGGACAGCGGCGAGGGCATCGACGTCGGGATCACCCCGCCGCTCAACTGGGGCACCACCAACATGCTGCCCAGCAGCGGGTCGCCGCGGCTCGTGAACACCTGGGTCACCTACCAGGTGGTCAAGAACGGCCGGATGACCCTGCAGCAGCCGGGCTTCGTGGACATCCGCTGGGCGCTCACCGGGGGCCGTCCGCCGGCCTGACGCGGACCGCCCGGGGCGAGGGGGACGGGTCTTTCCGGCCGGTCCCCCTCGTCGTTCACGGGCCGCCGTCGTTCACGACCCACTGCCGTTCACGGGCCCGCCCGTGCTCACAGGTCGCCGTCGCTCCGGTTGGGCAGTCCGGTCTGGGCGGCGATCGCGTTCCAGAGCGTGGCGGCCTGCTTCTTCGCGGTGGTCGCGGTGCCGCTCGCCTGGACGGCGTTCTTGTAGTGCTGGTTGTCCTGCTTCTTCGCGTCGCAGGAGCCCTGCGCGTCCTGCGCCCAGGCCGCGTACTCGTCGTCGGCCTGGGCCGAGGCCGTCCAGGCCGCGTTGAGCTGGTCGACCAGTTGCTGGCCGCCGGGCAGCTTGTCGGCCTTCAGCTGGCCCAGCTTGCCCTGGAGCTCGCGCCGCTTGCCGGCCGCGGCGGTCAGCGCCTGCTGGGACTCGGGCAGCTTGTCGCACTTCTGCACCGAGGCGACCGCGGAGACCACCGAGCTGCGGCTGTCGCTCGCGGTGCCCAGCAGGTCCGACAGCGGCTGCGCCTGGGCCTTGACCTCCGGGTCGACGGCCGCGCCGGAGCCGCTCGCGCTCGGCGCCCCGGGGGTGGTGGCGCCGGAGGTGGCGGCCACCGGGGTGGTGTTCTTCTTGTCGTCCTTGGGCTCGCCGCCGCCGATCAGGACGGCGACCAGGATGCCGGCCGCCGCACAGCCCGCCACCACGCCGCCGATGATCAGCTTGTTCGACGGACGTCCGCCCCGGCCCGAGCCACCCGCCTGGGTCGAGTCGTACCCCTGGCCGTAGTCCTGCGCCTGCTCCGGGGCGTACCCCTGGTGATAGTCCTGGGCCGGGTAGGCCGGCTGCGGCTGCCCGGCCGGCGGGTAGGCCTGGTACCCGGGCGCGGGCTGCGGGTAGCCCGGCTGGGCCTGCGCCGCCGGGTAACCGGACTGGGCGTGCGGGTCGCCGACGGGGTACGGCGGGAGGTGCTGGGTCTCCGGCGCCGGATCGTGCTGCGGGACGCCGTACCCGGGCTGCGGCGCGCCCCACGGGGCCTGCCCCGGCAGCGACTGGCCCGGCATCGGCTGGCCCGGCATCGGCTGCGCGGGCATGGCCTGGGTCGGCAGCGCGTGCCCGCCCTCGCCGAGGTACTCCGGCTGCCCGGACGGCTGCCCCACCGGTGGCACGGCCGAGTGGGCCTGCGGCGGCCCCGGCTGCCCGTGCGGCTGCCCCTGCGCCTGGCCGGGCTCGGGGCGGAAGAGGTCGTCCAGGTTGAAGTCACCGGAGTTCGGGTACGAGCGGCGCTGACTCAACGCGATTCCTCACCTGTGCAGGACCGCGCACTGACGGCGGACCACACCTCGTCGGTTCTTGGGAGCATCACAGTTCCTTGGACGTCGCGCCCACGCTACCGGTTCGCCTCACCGGGTGACCACGTGGGCGGGACATCCGTCACGCTCCCTGCACAGACGATCCGCGACCGCCCCGGGCCCGGGGACGGAACCGGCCCCGGCCCCGGCCCCGGCGCGGAACGGCTAGGCCGCCTCGGCGTCCGCACGGGCGTGGAACTCCCGGACCACCCGCTGCTCCCGGTACGGCTCCAGCCGGCGCCGGAACTCGTCCAGGTACTCCACGCCCCGGTTGGACCGCAGCCCGCTCAGCAGCCGGACCGCCTGGGCGCCCGTCTCGCAGGCGCGTTCCAGGTCCCGCTGCTGGAGCTGGGCGGTGGCCAGCAGGACGAGGTCCACCGCACGGCGCCGGACCCGGGTCGGCGGGTGCAGGTCGAGCGCCCGGCGGGCGTAGTGCTCGGCCTGGCCGGCCTGCTCCAGGTCCCGGTGACAGTGGGCCAGCTCGTCCGCGAGGTAGGCGTCGTCGAAGTGGGCGATCCAGTCCGGGTCGTCCTCCGGGCGGCGCTTCTCCATCATCTCCAGCGCCCTGGCCGACACCAGCTCGCAGGAGCGGGCGTCGCCGAGCAGGGCGTGGCCGCGGGCCTCGGCGGCGTAGAACATCGCCATCGCCGTCGGGGTGGCCACCGAGCGGGCGCCTTCCTGTGCGGCGCGGGCGAGTTGGGCGATCTCCCGCGGGTTGCCGAGGGTGGCCGCCAGGTGGCTCATCGAGGCGGCCAGCACGTAGCCGCCGTAGCCGCGGTCGTCGGCGGCCTGAGCCAGTCGCAGTGCCTGGATGTAGTAGCGCTGGGCGAGGCCGGGCTGCCCGGTGTCCACCGCCATGTAGCCGGCCAGTTCGGTCAACCGGGCCACCGCGGCGAAGAGTTGGCGACCGGTCTCCTCCCGGTAGGCGCCGCCGAGCAGGCCGGAGACCACCGAGTTGAGGTAGTGCACCACCACCGGTCGCACATGGCCGCTGCCGAAGCGGTGGTCCAGGTCGACCAGCATCGTGGTGGTCGCCCTGATCGCGGCCACGTCGGTCGGACCGACCCGGGGACCGCCGGCCCGTGCCACCACCGGGTCCGGCGGGGTGATCAGCCAGTCCCGGCTGGGCTCCACCAGCGCGGAGGCGGCGACCGTCGCGCCGGTCAGGAAGTCCCGCCGGCCGACGTCGCTGCGCCACAGCTCGCAGACCTGCTCCAGGGCGGCACCGATGGTCGGCGCGAACTGGAGCCCGATGCCGGAGCTCAGGTTCTTGCCGTCCGCCATGCCGATCTCCTCGACCGACACGCTGCGGCCGAGCTTGCGGCCCAGGGCCTCGGCGATCACGGCCGGCGCCTGCCCGCGCGGCTGCTGCCCGCGCAGCCAGCGGGCCACCGAGGTCTTGTCGTACCGAAGGTCCAGCCCGTGCTCGGCACCGCAGAGGTTGACCCTCCGGGCCAGGCCGGCGTTGGAGCAGCTGGCCTCCTGGATCAGTTGCTGCAGACGCTCGTTGGGCTGTCGTGCGACGAGTGGTCTCGCGGCCATTGGGCTTCGCCTCCCCACACCCTCCGGTCCCGGCCGGCGGGCGACGATTCTGCTGATCTGTTGCCGACTGTCCGACCGTCCAAGGAATCTGACACCAGGTTAGCGATCAGCAACGCCAGCGGGATACCCACGGTGACGAACCGCACCCCCCTTGCGCCCTGGGAAATGCTTCCGTGCGCCCCCGCTGCGCCTGCCCTCGGCCCCACCAACTCGGTCGACTAACCGGAACGGGTGACATTGCCGGGATGCACCCAACCGGGCGCCTTCGGGCCGTAACCAGCCTCACACACGGTAGTTGAGTACCCCGTGGAAGACATCCCCGACGCCTCGGACCGGAACGAGAAGGCCGCCGCGCCACCCTTACTCGTCGAAGCCGTCGGCTACGCCGAGACCCGCCACTGGGAGGTGGCCCCGGGCGCCTGGCTGATCGACGACGGCGGTGGCGGCGTCCGCTGCTCCTGCGACGACCGCCGCTGCACGCTGCCGGGCGCCCACCCGCTGGACCCGGACTGGGCGCGGACGGCCAGCGCCGGTCCCGGCGCGGTGCGGAGCTGGTGGACCGACCGGCCGCAGGCGTCGATCCTGCTGCCCACCGGACGCTCCTTCGACGTGCTGGACGTCCCGGAGACGGCCGGCTGCCTGGCACTCGCCCGGATGGAGCGGATGGACCTCCAGCTCGGCCCGGTGGTGGTCCAGCCCGCCGCGCCCGGGCGGATCGGACGGCGGCTGCACTTCCTGGTGCTGCCCGGGGCCGCGGCCAGGCTCCCCGAGATGCTCCGCCGGCTCGGCCGGCCGCCGGGCCGGCTGGACCTGGTCGCCCGGGGCGAGGGGGACTGGACGGTCGCCCCGCCGTCCCGGATCGGCTCCCTCGGGTACGCCCAGTGGGCCCGCTCCCCGTCGGCGCTCAACCGCTGGCTGCCGGACGCCGCCGAAGTGATCGGCCCGCTCGCGTACGCCTGCGCCCGCGAGACGCCCTCGGCCCGCGCCGCCCGAACCTCCCAGCCGGCGCCGGTGGGCTGAGTTCCGCCCCCTGCCCCCGGCCCCTGGAACGGCCGCCCTCCGCCGATCGGGTGAGGGTGCGCACCGCGCGACACAACGCGCGCGAGTGACGGGCCTTGTCTCCCACCGGAGACGGGGCCCGTCATACGCATTTCCGGATAAGGCCTCCGTGTACCCGCTGGTCAACCGGCAAAGCCCCTCGTACGAGTGACAGCACTCAAGGATTGCCATGATCGACCGAGGGGAGGAATTGCGATGTGTGGGGACGCCGGCAGGGGCGCTCGGACGGGGAAGCCGGGCGGCGGCGACGGAGGGGAACGGGAGGGAGCGGGAGGGGACGGAGGGGACGGGGAGGACGAAGGGGCCCGCTGCACATGGGGGTACCTCCCGGCCGAAGGCTGGGGGAGAGCAGCGGGCCCCTTCGCCGTAGGGTCCCCTTCGTCGTAAGGTCCCCTTCGTCGTACCGGAAGCGGTACGGGCTCAGGCCTGGGCGACGAAGACGTGCTGGGCGATGTCCTTGCCCAGCTCCGCCGCGTTGTCCCCGGTGCCGACCAGCACGCCGCCGACGCCGGCGCTCACCTTGACCGTGGAGCCCGGCCGGACGCCGGCCCGGCGCAGGGTGCTCATCAGCGCGCTGTCCGTCTGGATCGGCTCGCCGATCCGGCGGACCACCACGTCGGCCCCGGTCTCGCCCGGCTTGACGGTGTCCAGCGGGACGAGCCCGGCGTCGAAGCCCTCGCCCTCGGCCTTGGTGTCGCCCAGCTCGTCCAGGCCCGGGATCGGGTTGCCGTACGGCGACTGGGTGGGGTGGCCGAGCATGGCGAGCACCTTGCGCTCGACCGTCTCGCTCATCACGTGCTCCCAGCGGCAGGCCTCCTCGTGCACCTGCTCCCACTCCAGGCCGATCACGTCGACGAGCAGGCACTCGGCGATGCGGTGCTTGCGCATGACGCGCACCGCGAGCCGGCGGCCCTCCTCGGTCAGCTCGAGGTGGCGGTCCCCGGCGACCTGGAGCAGCCCGTCGCGCTCCATCCGGCCGACCGTCTGGCTGACCGTGGGACCGCTCTGTTCGAGCCGCTCCGCGATCCGGGCGCGCATCGGGACGATGCCCTCCTCCTCCAGCTCCAGGATGGTGCGAAGGTACATCTCAGTGGTGTCGATCAGCCCAGACATCGCCGCTGGCTCCGTTCTTCGGTGTCCTCACCGCCAATTCTGACGTACCGGACCGACAACCGGGCCCGCCCCGGGGCTCCGGAGACCCGTTTTGTTCCTGTTGACAACGATGCCGCCGGGGCGCGACCGTGCTCGCCGAAGCTTTCTCCACCGGCGGTCCGGGCCACCCCGACCACCCCACCCGGCCGGATCCCCCACCCGGCAGAGAGCGAAGGCAGCAGATGAACGACCTGGTCGGCCGGTACTTCGACGCCGCGATCTCCCACCTCCAGCGGGTCCGCGAGGAGGAGGCCGACACCATCGAGGCCGCCGCCGCGCTGCTGGCGGAGGCGATGACCGAGGGCCGCCGGGTCTTCACCTTCGGCGCCGGGCACTCGGCGCTGCCGGCCCAGGACGTGGTCTACCGGGCCGGCGGGCTGGTCCCGATGAACCTGCTGAACGTGCCCGGGATGGCCGGGGTGACGGTGATGCCGGCGCCGCTGTCCAGCGCCCTGGAGCGGGTCTCCGGCCTGGCCACCGCCACCCTGGACCTCACCCCGGCGACCGCCGGGGACCTGCTGTTCGTGATCTCGCTCTCCGGCCGCCAGGTGATGCCGGTCGAGCTGGCCCGGTACGCCCGGGACCGCGGCCTCAAGGTGATCGGAGTGACCTCGCTGGCGTACCCGGAGCAGGTGTCCTCGGCGCACCCGACCGGCACCTACCTGAAGGACCACTGCGACGTGGTGCTGGACAGCAAGATCGCGGTCGGCGACGGCGAGCTGACCCACCCGGGCGCCGAGACCACCTTCGGTCCGGTCTCCACCATCGTGACCAGCGCGCTGATGCAGGCCGTGGTCGCCTCGGCGGTCGGTCGGCTGGCCGACCGGGCGGCCGCCGGGGAGTGCCCGGCGCCGCCGCTGTTCCGTTCCGGCAACGTCCCGGGCGGAACCGAGTGGAACGCCAAGCAGATGGCCGAGAACGCCGAGCGGGTCTTCTACACCTACTGAACCCGCCGAGCCGCGCCCGCCGGCCCCGCACGCACCGGTCCGCGCTCCGCCGGTCCCCACCGGCCTGTCGCCCGCGCACGCCCGTCGCCCGGCGCGCGCCCCCGCCACCCCCCGCACGCTGGGTACCGGGTCGAACACGGGGAGTACCGGACAATCCAGCGGGACTTCCCGGCCACATCCGGCCGCCCCGGGCGTCACCAGGCGTACCGGCGAGTCCGCCGGGGCAGGAGAGCGGTGCGACCGGAGCGACTGGTGGGGGCCGAACATGGCGTCTGTTGCGGGACGGACCGGGTGGGTGCGCGAGCGGGACCTGCTGCCCGAGTTCTTCTGGGCCGCCGACGCGGCCTCGCTGCGCGGGCAGCGGCGCTCGGTGCTGCTCTCGGCCTGGGAGCTGGTCCTGCTGGTGGTCGCCGCGGCGACCGGTTCGGCCGACGGCGAGCCCTGGGCCTGGCCGGCGGCGGCCGCCTACCTCGGCGCGATCGCGCTGGCGGTGGTGATCAGCCGGCAGAACCCCCAGGGCCTCTGGTACGAGGGGCGGGCGGCCGCCGAGTCGGTGAAGACGCTGGCCTGGAAGTACGCCGTCCGGGCCGACGCCTACCAGCCCCCGCCGCGCGCCCTGCCGGACGCCGAGGGCCTGTACCGCTTCCAGCTCGCCCGGGTGCTCGGCGCGTTCCGGGACAGCCCGGCGGCCGTCCCGGACGCCGGGGTGGAGGTCACCCCGGCGATGCGCGACCTGCGCGAGCAGCCGCTGGCGGTGCGCCGCGAGGTGTACCTGGCCGAGCGGATCCAGCTCCAGCACGACTGGTACCGCGCCAAGGCCCGCCACTGCGCCCGCGCCGGGTACTGGGCCGGGGTGCTGGGCGTGCTGCTGCCCGCGCTCGGCCTGGTGCTCGCCCTGCTGCGGGCGCTCGGCGCCTTCGGCTACGACGCGCTGGGAACGGTCTCGGCGGTGGCCGCCTCGGTCGCCGCCTGGGCGCAGCTGCGCCAGTACCGGCCGCTGGCCGCCGCCTACGCCCTGGCCGCCGAGGAGCTGGCGCAGATCCAGCGCCAACTCGCCCGGCTGGACCTGGAGTCGATGGAGGCCGAGGAGATCTGGGCCCGGCTGGCCCGGGACGCCGAGGACGCGATCTCGCGTGAGCACACCACCTGGCAGGCCCGCCGGGAGGTCCGCACCACCACCGACCGGGAGCACGCAACCGACCCGGAGCACTGAGGAGGCCGCAGGTGTCGTTACGGATGGTCAAAACGGCGGACGACCGCGCGCTCGCCGTCGAGTCCCTCGGCGACCCGCGCGGCCGTCCCGTGTTCCTGCTGCACGGCATGCCCGGCAGCCGGGTCGGCCCGCACCCGCGCAGCACCGTGCTGTACCGGCTGGGCGTCCGGCTGATCTCGTACGACCGGCCGGGCTACGGCGACTCGACCCGGCTGTTCGGCCGCCGGGTGAGCGCGGCGGCCGCGGACGTACGGACCATCGCGGACGAGTTCGGGCTGGACAGCTTCGCGGTGCTCGGCCGCTCCGGCGGCGGCCCGCACGCGCTGGCCTGCGCGGCGCTGCTGCCGGGGAGGGTCAGCCGGGCGGCGGTGCTGGTCGGCCTCGCGCCGCGCAACGCGGCCGGCCTGGACTGGTACGCGGGGATGACGCCGTCCAACGTCCGCGCCTACAAGGAGGCCGAGCGCGGGCACGGCCGGATCGCCGACGCGATGGAGTTCCGCTCCCGGCAGATCAAGGACGACCCGGTCCGGCTGCTGAACGGGCTGCGCACCGAACTCTCCGCCGCCGACCGCGAGGTGGTGGCCGACAGCGGACTGCGGCGGATGCTCCAGAGCAACTACCGGGAGGCGTTCCGGCACGGCGCCGACGGCTGGATCGACGACGTGCTGGCCTTCACCGCCGACTGGGGGTTCGCGGTCGAGTCGGTCCGGGCGCCGACCTGGCTCTGGCACGGCGCGGACGACCAGTTCTCGCCGGTCGACCACTCCCGCTGGCTGGCCGACCACATCCCCGACGCCGAGCTGTTCCTGGAGCCCGGCGCCGCGCACTTCGGGGCGTTCCGGGTGATGACCACGGCGCTGGCCTGGGCCGCCGGGTGGGGCGGCCCGGGCTCAGACCTCCACCGGCGTCAGGGGCGCTGAACCGCCCAGCACCGCCAGCACGTTGTCCACCGCCAGGCCGCCCATCGCCTGCCGGGTCCGGACGGTGGCGCTGCCCAGGTGCGGGGCGAGCACCGCGCGCTCCTGGGCGAGCAGCGCGGACGGGACGGCCGGCTCGTGCTCGAAGTTGTCCACGGCGGCGGCGAACAGCGCGCCGGACTCCAGCGCGGCGGCCAGCGCCTCCTCGTCCACCACGCCCGCGGTCATGCTGACCACCACCGCGCCGCGCGGCAGCAGGGCGAGCCGGCGGGCGTCCAGCAGGTGCCGGGTCCCCTCGGTGAACGGGCAGGTGACGACCAGCACGGTGGAGGTGGCGAGCAGGTCCTCCAGCGGCTTCCAGTCGGCGCCCTCGGCCTGCTCGGCCGGCAGTTCGCGGCGGTTGTGGTAGCTGACCGGCATGTCGAAGGCGCGGGCCCGGCGGGCCACCGCCCGGCCGATCCGGCCCATGCCGAGCACGCCCAGCGGGGTGCCGGCCAGCTCCAGGCCGAGCAGGAAGTTCGGCGCCCAGGTCCAGGGCGTGCCGGAGCGCAGCAGCCGCTCGCCCTCGCCGAGCCGGCGGGTGGCGGCCAGCAGCAGGGCCCAGGCCATGTCGGCGGTGGCGGTGGTGAGCACGCCCGGGGTGTTGGTGACCAGGACGCCGCGTTCGGCGCAGGCGGCGACGTCCACGTTGTGGTAGCCGACGGCGTGGTTGGCGACGACGGCCAGCTGCGGGCCGGCCGCGTCGAGGAACTCGGCGTCGACCCGGTCGTCCAGGGTGGTGATCACGGCCCGCCGGCCGCGGACGGCGGCCAGCAGGTCGGCCCGGTCCATCGCCAGGTCGGAGTCGTGGCAGGTGACGGCGTGGTGCTCGGTGAGCCGTTCGAGGACGCCGGGGGCGAGGCGCCGGGTGACCAGGACCGGGGGCGGGGTGCTCATGACCTGGGAGCGTACCCCTGGTCCGGCGGCACGCCTTCGGTCCGGGGCGCGCCCCGGACCGGCGACGCGCCCCGCCCCTTCCCGGTCAGACCGGCTGCGGCTCCAGGTCGCGGTTGATCCGCTTCCAGCCCCGCGCGGAGACCGTGTTGGGGTGCTCCTCGCCGAACTGCCGGATCAGCTCGGAGATCGCCCGCGCCCTCAGCTCCGCCGCCTGGGTGTGCCGCCCGCCGGCCCGCAGGGTGATCGCCAGGTTGGCCTCGCAGGCCACCGCGTCCGGGTGCTGGGCGCTGTAGCGCTCGCACAGCCCCTGGTACGCGGCCCGGCCGAGCCGCTCGGCGCGGTCCAGCTGCCCGTCGTCGCCGTAGGCGTTGGCCAGGTTGATCATCGCGTTGAGGGTGTAGGGGTGCTCCGGCCCGACCGAGCGGGTCAGCCCCTCGACGGTGAGCCGGCCGCGCTCGATGGCGCCCGGGACGTCGCCGCTGCCCCGCAGGTAGATGCCGAGGTTGTTGGCGCAGGCCAGGGTGAACGGGTGCTCGTCGCCGAACAGCCGCCGGTGGCCCTCGAAGACGGTGGAGCAGAGGTCGCGGGCGGCCTCCTTGTCGCCGGAGGCGCTGTGGTCGGCGGCCAGGTTGAGCGCGCAGGCGAGCGCGTCGGGGGCGTCGGCGCCGTAGCGCTCCAGGTAGCGCTCGTAGGTCTCCTTGGTGATCCGGCGGGCCTCGGCGAGCTGGCCGATCCGGCGCAGCGAGACGGCCAGCGACTTGGCGTTGCGCAGGTTCTCCGGCAGGTCCGGGTCGAGCACGTCGCCGAGGTCGGAGGTGACCTCCTGGAGCAGGTCCACCGAGCCGCGGTAGTCGCCGAGTTCGCGCAGGTCGCGGGCCAGGTTGGACTTGGTGGACAGGGTGTAGGGGTGCTTGGGGCCGAGGACGGCGGTGCGCCGGTCGAGGGTCTCCTGGTCGAGCTCGCGGGCCGCCTCGCTGTCGCCGACCAGCCGGTAGTCGATCGCCAGGTTGTTCGCCATGGAGAGCGTGCGCGGGTTGTCGTCGCCGAACAACTCGCGGAACTGGTCGAGGATTTCGCGATCGAGGTCGAGCGCGGCCTGGAACCGGCCGAGCGCCCGGCGGTCGGCGCCGAGCGAGCCGGCCGTCATCAGGGTGTACGGGTGGTGCTCGCCGAGCAGGGCCCGCTGGCGCTCCAGGGTGTCCTCGTCCAGGGCCAGCGCCTCGCCGTAATTGCCCTGGGAGCGCAGCACGTTGGCGAGCTGGAAGCGCAGCAGCAGGGTCTGCCGGTCGTTCTCGCCGAGCTTGCCGGTCCACTCCACGTCCAGGGCGTGGCCGAGGTCACGGGCGCGGTCGAGCTCGCCTCGCTTCCACAGGTAGCGGACGCGGTCGATGAGCAGCTGGCGGGTGTCCGCCTCGTCGCAGTTGTGCGCCTTGGACGGCGACAGGTGCGGCCAGATCTCGTCGAAGGCGGGCCAGTTGGCCGGGTCGTCGGTGTCACCGAGGACGGGCCGGGCGCCGGTGAGGATGCGGTGCACCTCGTGGACGGCGATCTCCTGATCCTCGGCGGTCATCCCGGCCCGGATCACCGCCTGGACGAGCCGGTGCACCTGGAAGCTGTTGCTGCCGGCGTCGACCTTGGCCAGCGCGTACCGGCCGATCGCCTGGATCACCTTGCCCAGCATGAACTTGTCGCTGAGGTCGGCGTCGAACTTCACCAGCGCCCGGATCATCTGGTCGCTGTAGAAGAGGTTCATCGAGATCGGCTCGGGCGCGAAGAACGCGCACAGCTGGAGCAGCCGGACGGCCGCCGGGGACTGCTGGCGCAGCCGTCCGATCGACACGTTCCAGGTCGCGGCGACCGGCGTCGGGTAGTCGGCCGGGCGGCCGACGGCCAGCGCGCGGGCGGCCTCGGCGTGCAGTTGGGAGACGTAGGTCTCCACCGGGGTGCCGGTGGTGTCCAGCCAGGCGGCGGCCACCTCGACGGCCAGCGGCAGGTCTCCGACCGCCTCGGCGACCCGGTCGGCGTCCGGCCGGGAGAGGCTGCGGGCGCGCCGGCACAGGTGCTCGACGCTCTCGCCGCGGGTGAAGACGTCGACCTCCAGCGCCTCGGCGTGCCCGGTCCAGGCCTGATTGCGGGAGGTGACCAGGATGTGGCCGGAGCCGCCGGGGAAGAACCGGCGGATCTCGGCGGGCTCGTCGGCGTTGTCGAAGATCAGCAGCCAGCGCGAGGTGGGCACGCCGCGGCGCAGCGCCTCCCGGGCGGCCTCGGCGGCCTCGGTCACCGAGTCGCCGACCCGCAGGCCCAGCCGGCGGGCGAGTTCGGCGAGCGCCGGGGCGACCAGCTCGGTCTGCTCGGCGTCGATCCACCAGACCAGGTCGTAGTCGGACATGAAGCGGTGGGCGTACTCCAGCGCCACCTGGGTCTTGCCGACGCCGCCGAGCCCGTACAGGGTCTGCGGGGTGGGCAGCACGGCCGCCATGCCGCCGCGCAGCTGGTTGCGCAGCTGCTCCAGGACGGCGGCGCGGCCGGTGAAGGAGGGGTTGCGCGGCGGAACGTCCCACACCGAGGGCTTGCTGCCGGGGAAGCGCGGACCGCCGCTGGGCGCGTCGCCGAGCACGGCGTCGCCGCGGCCGAGCGCGCGCAGCAGGCTCTGGATCGACTGCATCTCGTCGCGGCCGACCAGGTCGACCGGGTTGCGGTTGCTGAACGGCGCGGTGAGCCGCACGTCGCCGACGCGGACGGGCAGCAGCTGGCGCCGGGTGCCGGAGGGGTCCGAGCTGACCACCGACTCCCACAGCGCCCGCGCCTGCGGGGAGCGCTGGTAGGCGGGCGAGAGCACGGCGACCGTCCGGTAGGCCGAGTCGATGCCGCGCTCCGTCTCCTCCCGCGGGTCGGTGCCGGCGCTGAGGTCGCGCGGCAGCACCCGGAAGCCGGCCCTGGTCAGGACGGACTCGATCCAGTCCGCCCACATCCGGTCCTCGGGGACGTAGGAGAGGTAGAGGTCGGCGGGCACGGACGGGCGGCGGCGGGTGAACGCGTCCACGTAGCGCAGCCGCACCTCCTCGTCCACCGGCGGCAGACCGGCCGCCCGCCCCTCGGTGATCATCGAGGTGAGCCGCTCGCAGGCGGCCAGCATCGAGGTGGGCGTACCGGTCTGGTCGCCGAAGGTCGCGAGGATCTCCTCGTAGGCGTAGAACGGCCGGTACGGGATCTCCACCGAGCCCCAGTACTGGGCGAGTTCCTCGCCGTCGAAGCCGCTCGGCAGCCCGTCGAAGCGGACCCGGGCGAGGGCGCGGCCGGCGTCGGCCTTCTCCTTCTCGCCCTCGTCGATGCGCATCGGGACGGGCAGGATGCGGATGCCGCGCTCGCGGTAGCGGTCGTGGATGTGCTGGGCGATCCGCGAGGCGCCGTCGATGGACTGGTCGCTGAGGGTGAAGCAGACCACCAGGTCGTCGGGCATCTGGACGGTGCAGATCTCGGCGATGTCGGACAGGCCGGTGCGGGAGTCGATCAGCACGTAGTCGTAGCGCTTGGCCATGTCGGCCTTGAGGGCGTCGAAGAACTGCCCGCCGTCGAAGCGGTCGTAGAAGATGTCCCAGTCGAGGTGGGTGACGGCCTCGGAGTAGTCGCGGTTGAACTGGCCCGCGGA
This sequence comes from Kitasatospora sp. NPDC005856, assembly GCF_040629945.1. NCBI lineage: Bacteria > Bacillati > Actinomycetota > Actinomycetes > Kitasatosporales > Streptomycetaceae > Kitasatospora > Kitasatospora sp. NPDC005856. The sequence continues at coordinate 60,828 of NZ_JBEXWT010000013.1, forward strand.
GAGGAAGTCCAGGCTGCCGCCGGCCGGGAAGTGCGGCCAGGTGAGCGAGAGCGCGTGCGGGTGCACCCGGGCGAAGTCCAGGTGCCAGCCCTCGGCGTGCTCGACCGGGCGCAGCGCCTCCTCGCGGTACTCGGCGATCAGGTCCATCATCCCGGTGGTGCCGGCCAGCGAGGCCGGGTCGAGGAACGGGTGGAAGAACTTGGCGAGGCCGGGCGCCTCCAGGTCCCAGTCCACGGTGAGGACGCGGAAGCCGTTGGCGGCCAGGATCCAGGCGGTGTTGGCGAGCGCCATGGTGCGGCCGGTGCCGCCCTTGTACGAGTAGAAGGTGATGATCCGGCCGTTGCGGTCCTGCTCCGCCGCCCGCCGCTCGGCGGCCTCCCGCTGGGCGGCCAGCTCGGCGGAGGTCAGCCCGCCGAGACGGAGGTTCCTGGTGCGGTTCTCAGTCATCGCGGTCCTCGTCCTCCCAAGGGCGCCATCCCGTCATCGGGTTCATCGCCGTCGTCGCGGTGCGGGTCGTGCTCGCGGTGCGGGTCGTGCTCGCGGTGCGGGTCGTGCTCGCGGTGCGGGTCGTTGCCGTTGTTCCGACTTCGATGGGTGGTGCTGTCGGTGCGGGTGGCGCGTCCGTCGACTCGATCCTCGTCGCCGCCCCGGTCGTCCTCGAAGGGGTCCACCGGGGACCCGTCCGGTCCGTACCCGCCCGCGCCGCGCCGGAACGCCTCCCGCAGGCTCGGCCGGGGCGGCGGCGGTTCCTCCGGTTCGGCCCGGGTACGGCCCTCGAACGCGTACTTGGCCTTCATCGCCGCGCGGGGCAGCGCGTCGTCGAAGTCCTCCAGGGTGTGCAGTCCGGTCGGTCCGGTCGCGCCGAGGAAGCTCGGCCGGCTGGCCCGCCGGGTGATGCGCAGCGTCTCGTCGCTCAGGTCGCCCAGTTCCTCGGCCCGGTCGGCGCACTCCGGGTCGTCGCCGTTGAACGGCTCCAGGATGCTCACCCAGGTGGCGTCCGAGCGGTCGAAGCGCCGGACCAGCTCGCGCCGGCCCGGGTCGCGCAGCGCCCAGCGGTCGAGCAGCAGCAGGCCGGGCGCCTCGGCGTTGCCGCCGATGATCGACTCGACCTCCTCGTCGAACTCGTGCACGGTCGGCTGGAACCCCAACTGCCGGGCGAGGCGCGCCGCGTGCTGGGCGATCGGCGAGCCGACCGGCCGGTACGGGTGCCAGTCGGTGCGCCGCTCACCGTAGTAGTCGGGGCTGCGGTCGGCGGGCAACTCGTTCTGGTGGTAGGCCAGTACGGAGATCCGCAGCTGCTTGGTCGGGGCGGTGACGTTGAACGCGCTCGGGAGGCCGTTGAACTCCAGCCGCCGCCCGACCGGAATCACCGTCTCCTCGGCGACCTGCACGATCCGGGCCGCCAGCCGGTGCACCGCCAGCTCGTAGGCGGCGCGGAAGTAGCTGAGCTTCATCAGCGCGTACAGGCCCTCGGTGGCGTACTCGGGTCCGAAACTCGCATGGTTGAACTGGAGTTCACTGGCCACGTTCGGCAGCCGGTAGCGGCTCATCGGCGCCCACAGCACCGGGACGATGCCGCTGGTGCGCTCCGAGTCGAGGTTCGCCGGGTAGACCGGCCGACGGGTGAAGGCGTGCCATTCCTGGCCGCACGGCACGCTGTTGAAGTACCTCGGAGAGTAGAGGGGTACGAACACCCGGCACGTCGCCAACTCGTCGGACAGCCGTTCGGCCCACAACTCGCCCTGGTGCATGGACTCGTCCATGAAGCCGACCGCGGCCCCGTCCGGGACGGTGGTGAGCTGGAGCACCGCCTCGCAGAGGTCCCGGTACAACTGCCTGACCCAGTGGTTCGGATCGCTCGCGCCCCGCGCACCGGCCTTGGGGGTGTGCGCGTAGGAGAGGAAGAAGTACGGCCGGGCGTCGTCCTCGTCCCAGCCCCGGTCAGTCACACGCGCCTCCCCCGGGCCCGTCGGCAAACCTGCCTCCCGCAGCCCCCGTGCGGCGGGGCTTCAGTGTAGGAACGACTGACACCCCAATGGAATAGCACAACGTCTCGCACGAATTGACATGACCGAAACGATGCCGCCACCCGTGCACAGGGACCAGTACCCTCGTTCCGGCCGCCACGCACCACCGGGAGGGCATCCGTGGAACACCTCGACTGGCAGAGGTCCAGCACCAGCGTCGACAAGGACGAGTGGATCGAGATCGCTTCCGAGGGCGATCAGGTCTACATCCGGCAGTCCAACGACCCCACCCTGATCGTCACCACCACCCGCATCAAGTTCAACGCCTGGGTGCGCGGCGCCAAGGCGGGCGAGTTCGACCACTTCGTCGAAGCCTGACCCTCGTCCCCGCGCCCCGGCGGTGGGCCGGGGCGCGGGGACGAGGTCGGGCTCACGCGTCGGGGTGTGCGGGCAGGGCGAGCCAGTCCGACCAGGAGATCCCGCGGCCGAGGAAGCGCGGCCGCTCGAACGGCCAGTCGGCGGCGATCCACCGCGGCACCAGCGCGTCCATGGCCCGCTCGACCTCGCTGCCCACCAGGTCGTCCACCACCCACCAGGAGATCTCACCGTCCGCGCCGGCCTTCGCGGGCGGGTCGATGTAGACGCAGCCGAGCAGGGCCGTCTCCTCCGCGTCCAGCAGCGCGTAGTTGAACGACTCGTGTGCGGCGATCTCCTTCTCGTGCCGCAGCAGGTCGGCCTGGTTGGCCTCGAAGGTCATGGTGGCGGCGGGCCAGCCCCAGGCCGGACCGAAGATGGTCCACAGCCGCTCGCGCGAGCCCATCACGGCCGGGTAGTCCATCGGCGCGTCCGTCTCCCGGACCGGCCGCAGGTGGTGGGCCCCGCCCGGCAGCGGCACCTGGACGGGATGGACGAAGTCATCGGGAAGCCAACTCATGGCGCCCGACCGTAGCACCGCCCCCGCGCCCGGCCCCGGGATTATTTCGACGCCGTCTCCCCACCCGCTCTCGCGTCGACGACCTCCAGGTCTCGCGCGGGAGGTCGACCGGACCGACTTCTGGCGCGAGGTCGGGGTCGGCCCGCCGGCGGGAGGGGCCCGGGTGGTGGGTGTCGTGCGGGGCGTCAGACGCGGTGGATCGGCGGGGCCTGGTAGGTACCGTCCAGGACGGCGGGCTCGGGCTGGTAGATGCGGAGGATGGGGCGGAACTCGCCGGGCGGGGTGGGGAGCCAGTTGGCGGCTGCGTCCGGGTCCTCGGGCTGGTCGTGCCGGAGGAAGAGGATGAGGGAGCCGTCCTCGCCGTGGACGAGGCCGGGGGTGCGGTCGCCGATCGAGTAGCGGTCGACCGGGTTCTCCACCAGGTAGTAGTCCGGGACGGAGTACATCGTGACGGACCAGAACGCCCCGGCCGGGGGCAGCCGGTCGAAGCGCAGGGTGTAGTCGTGGACGCCGGTGAGGGGGCGGCCGTCGGAGTCGTCGTAGGTCATCGCGTACGAGGCCTCGTAGGCGTGGTTGCCCCAGAGGCCGGCCCGGGCGGCGGCGGCCCGGCTGAGGTAGGCGGCGCGACGGTCGGGAATGCGCCACTCCGGGTCGTCCAGGGTGCCGGGGCCCAGGTGGTCCGTGTTGTAGTCGAAGAGGTGGAGCGCGCTGCGCCACTCGCCGGGCGGGTGGTCCTCGGGCGGGCGGGTGGCGTCCTCGACCCGCTCCCGGCCGGCGGCCAGGCCCTTGGCCAGCGCCAGCGTCCATTCGGGGACGGCCGCGCGGTACGGCGAGGCGCCGTCGTCCAGCAGGCCGAGCGGGGCGAAGCGGCGCTGGTACTCGATGTCCGCGGTGGCGGGCGGGAAGGCCTGCATCCAGACCCGCAGCCGCTCGAAGAAGGCCAGCCGCTCGGGGACGTCCCCGTCCGGCTCGGGCAGTCCGGCGACCAGACCGCCGGGTTCCAGCGGCTCCAGTTCCAGGGCGGTCTGGAGGGCCCGGACCCGGGGCAGGTCGTCCGGCCCGGTGCAGGCGAAGCGGGCGACGAGGGTGCCGACGGTGGTCGGCAGCTCGATCACCCGGCTCGGGTCCGGCGGGGTGCCGTGCCAGTCGGGCGGGACGATCAGCCAGGTCTGCGCCCCGGTGCCGGTGGCCCGGCGGCCGAGGTAGGCGACGTTGTCCGTCCAGGCGTCGATGATCTGCAGGACGTAGTAGGCGCCCGCGGTGTCCGGCACGCGCAGCACCTGGGGGCCCTCGGAGAGGTCGAGCTGGGCGATCGAGTAGACCGTGTCGTTGTTGACCGAGACGAAGTGGTCGGCCGGACCGGCCAGCCGGGTGGCGTGGCTGAGGTGGTTGAACGGCGCCGCCGGCAGGGTGCCCAGGCCGCCCCGGGTGAAGCGCTCGACCATGGTGAGGCCGGCGACCAGCGGATAGCCGTAGACGTACGCGTCGGCGGCCAAGGCCTCCAGCTCGGGCTGGTTCATCGCGGGTCCTTCGTCCGGGGCGGGCGGGCAGCCGGTCGGCGGGGTGCTCGGCGGCGGGCCGTTCGTACCGGCGGCGGGCGGCGGGCCCGCCGCCCGGGCCGTGCTCCCGTCCACCGCCCGGGCTGTGCTCCGGGCAGGCACCGGACCGGGTTCGGTCGCCGACCGCGGTACACCTCGGATGCTAAGCGGGGCCGGGTGGGGCGGCACTTCGGGCTGCCGGCTGCCGGCTGCCGTGCGGCGTCCGGCCCGACCTGCCCGCCGGACATCTGCTGACCGCGAATCCGGGTGTACGGGCGGTGCGGCCGCGAGAGGGTCCTCGGTATGAAGATCCTCCTGCTTGGGGGCTCGTCCTTCCTCGGACGGGCCTACGCTGCCGAGGCGCTCGCCCGGGGCCACCGGGTGACCGCCTTCAACCGCGGCCGCAGCGCCGCCGACCTGCCCGGCGTCGAGGCCGTCCGGGGCGACCGCGACAGTCCCGGGGACCTCGCCCGGCTGGTGGACGGCCGCAGCTGGGACGCCGTCGTCGACACCTCCGCCCAACAGCCCGCCCAGGCCGCGCTCAGCGCCCGGCTGCTGCGCGCGCGGGCCGGCCACTACACCTTCGTCTCCTCGGTGCACGCCTTCGCCGACTGGCCCGCCCGTGTGATCGACGAGGACTCCGCGCCGCACCCCTGCCCCGCCGACACCCCGCCCGGCCAACCGCCCGGCAACGCCCTGAAGGCCGGCTGCGAGCGCGCCGTGCTGGCGGGGTTCGGCGAGGAGCGAACGCTGGTGCTGAACAGCGGGCTGCTCGTCGGACCGCATGAGTTCGGCGGCCGACTGCCCTGGTGGCTGGAGCGGATGGCGCGCGGCGGGCGGGTGCTCGCCCCGGGGGATCCACGGCGGACCATGCAGGTGATCGACGTCCGGGACTTCGCCGACTTCGGGCTGGACCTGCTGACGGCCGGGACGGCGGGGCGCTACGTCACCACGGCGCCGCCCGGGCGACTGACCTTCGGCGAGTGGCTGGCGACCTGCCGGGAGGTCGCGGGCGCCGTGGACACCGAGCTGGTCTGGGTGCCGGACGGACCGCTGCTCGCCGAGGGACCGGACCAGGTCGGCGCGTGGACCGAACTCCCCTTTTGGGCACCGGACCTGCCGGAGCTGGCGGGCGCCTGGCTGGCCGACACCGGCCGGGCGGAGGCGGCCGGGCTGCGCTGCCGCCCGTTCGCCGAGACGGCGCGGGACACCTGGGAGTGGCTGCGGCGGCGCGGACCGGTCGAGGACACCGACGCCGAGGGGCGCAAGGGGCGGCCGGGGGCGGCGGTGCGACAGGGCATCGAACCCGCCAAGGAGCGGCGACTGTTGGCCGCCTTCGGCTGACGGCGGTCCGCCCCGCGCGGCGGGAGCGGACAGGAGTGGGAAGTCGACCGGGCCGACTTCCCACTCCGCGGCCTCCCGCCGCTTGGACTTCCGCCGCTGGACCTCCCGCCGCTGGGCCTCCCGCTGCCGGGGAGACAACGGGGAAGCGTCCGGGGCGGGTTCGCCCCGGACGGCCCGTTCAGTGCGTGCGGCGGGTCACCAGCTCGGCGAGCGTCAGCAGTTCGTCCGCCGCAGCCGGCTCCGGGACGGCGGCGGCCAGCTGCGCCATCGCCGTGGCCATCCGCTCGCAGGACTCGCCCTGCGCCCAGCCGCGTCCGCCGGCTGCCTCGACGGCCGCCGCGCACTGCGTCAACTCCTCTGCGCTCAGCGGGCGTTCGATCGCGTACAGCTCGGCCAGCCGCTTGCCCTCGACGGTGCCGGAACCCAGCGCCGCGACCACCGGCAGCGACTTCTTCCGGGCGACGAGGTCCGCGCCGACCGGCTTGCCGGTGACCGCCGGATCCCCCCAGATGCCGATCAGGTCGTCGATCAGCTGGAAGGCCAGGCCGATCTCCCGCCCGAAGCCGTCCAGCGCCTGCGCCGCCTCCTCGGAGGCGCCCCCGTACAGGGCCCCCATCGCGCAGGCCGCGCCCAGCAGCGCACCGGTCTTGGCCTCCGCCATCGCCAGGCACTCGGGCAGCGAGACGTCGTTGCGCCGCTCGAAGGCGCAGTCGATCTGCTGGCCCTCGCAGAGCTCGACCACGCAGTCCGCGAGCCGACGGATCGAGCCGTGGGCGGCCGGGTGGGTGTCCTCGGCGAGCAGGCGCAGCGCGAGGGAGTGCATGGCGTCCCCGGCCAGGATGGCCTCGGTGGTGCCGAACACCCGCCAGGCGGTGGGCCGGTGGCGCCGGGTGTCGTCCCGGTCGATGACGTCGTCGTGGAGCAGGGTGAAGTTGTGCACCAGCTCCACGGCGGCGGCCGCGGCGACGGCCTCGCTGGGCTTGCCGCCCAGGGCCTGGGTGGCGGCGAGGACCATGGCCGGCCGGATCGCCTTGCCGGCGGAGGCCTCGGCGGGGGTGCCGTCCGCCTCCCACCAGCCGAAGTGGTAGCCGGCCACCTTGCGCATGGTGCCGGGCAGCGAGTCGACGGCGGCCCGCAGGACCGGGTCGACCAGGGCGCGGGTCCGGGCGAGGATGTCCGCCGCCTCGTGCCCCTCTTTGTGGTCCCGCTCCAGCGTGGGACTGGTCATGGGTGTCTCCCCCTGTCGGGCGCCTGTCGTGGAACGGCCCGCCGACGGCGGGCCGGGGTTGCGGTTCCGGGATGCGGTGCCGGGGCGCGCCTGCCCGGCCGGGCGGCCCCGGCCGGGCAGGCGGCTCTGCGAGCGGCCCCGCGAACCGCCGGTGCTGCGCGAACCCTCAGCGCTGCGCGATCCGTCAGTACTGCGCGATGTCCACGTTCTCCAGGACACCGACCGCGTCCGGCACCAGGATCGCGGCGGAGTAGTAGGCGCTCACCAGGTAGGAAATGATGGCCTTGTCGTCGATTCCCATGAACCGCACCGAAAGGCTCGGCTGGTATTCATCCGGAATTCCGGTCTGGTGCAGGCCGATGACGCCCTGGTTGTCCTCTCCGACGCGCATCGCGATGATCGAGCTGGTGCCCCCCTCGATCGGGATCTTGTTGCACGGGAAGACCGGGACGCCGCGCCAGGACATGATCTGCTTGCCCTCGACCTCGACCGTCCCCGGGTAGAGGCCGCGCTTGTTGAGCTCCCGGCCGAAGGCGGCGATCGCCTTGGGGTGGGCCAGGAACATCTTGGTGCTGCGGCGGCGGCTGAGCAGCTCGTCCATGTCGTCCGGGGTGGGCGGGCCGGAGTGGGTCTGGAACCGCTGGTCGTACGCGGCGTTGCTGAGCAGGCCGAACTCGGGGTTGTTGACGAGCTCGTGCTCCTGCCGCTCGCGCAGGGCCTCGATGGTCAGCCGGAGCTGGTGCTCGGTCTGGTTCATCGGCTGGTTGTAGAGGTCGGCGACCCGGGTGTGCACCTTGAGCACGGTCTGGGCGACGCTCAGCTCGTACTCGCGCGGCTTGAGCTCGTAGTCCACGAAGGCGCCGGGCAGGTCGTACTCGCCCTGGTGGCCGGCGGAGAGGTCGATCGCGGCCTCGCCGTGCTTGTTCTGCGCCTGCTGGAAGCCGTTCAGGTACTCGATGACCTGGAGCTGCAGCGCCTCGGAGCGGTCGTGCAGCTCCTGGAAGGAGGGCCAGGACAGCGTCATCACGGTGCCGGACGTCGCGGCGCGGACGGTGTACGGCCAGTCGCCGCCGTCCTGCCGGACCGCCTCGTCGCCGAGGTGGTCGCCGTCGGCGAGGGTGCCGACCACCGTCTCCTCGCCGTACTTGCCGGTGCCCAGCCGGTCGAGCTTGCCGTGCGCGATCAGGAACACCTCGGTGATCGGCGCCCCGGCCTGGACCAGGACGTCACCCGCGGCAAAGTCCCGCTGCACGAAGCGCGAGGCCAGCTCCTCCAGCACGGCCTCGTCCTGGAAGCCGCGCAGCACCGGCACCTCGGCCAGCGTGGGCGGGACGATCCGCACCTCGGCGCCGGTCTTGACGAAACCCACCCGGCCGCGGCCGACCGAGTGGCGCAGACGGCGGTTCACCCGGTAGGTGCCGCCGGACACCTGCACCCAGGGCAGCCTCCTGAGCAGCCAGCGCGGGCTGATGCCCTGCATCTGCGGGGCGGACTTGGTGGTCGTCGCGAGGTTCCGCGCGCCCGCCGTGCTCAGAGCCTGCTGCTGCCGGATCTCCGATTGCGCACCGGGCGCAGGAATACCGGCATTGGTTTCGGTCGACATGAGGGGAGCCCTTCGCATATCCCAATGAAGTGTCACCTTGCACATGCGTGTTGCAGCTTCATGGTGGGCCCATTCAGGGACGCCCCGCAATCACTCGTTCGAGTGGTTCTGAATGGCCGAACAAATAGTACGAATAGATCAGCCGATCGATATGCGTTCGACTATTTATTCGAACACATCGCAGCGTCGCGTCCCATCCTCCCCCATCGACACCCCGGCCCGCGCCACCCCTCGCCACGATCCGCCCGCGGGGCCCCGCCGCCCGGGCCGTTCGAACAGGCCGCTAGGGTGCCCTGATCCTTCGTCAACTCGCTTACCGAGAAGGTCACATGAGTGCACCCGTACGTGTCTGGCTGAACCGCACCTACGCCGAGAACGTCTACTTCGTCGAACAACTGCGGGACGCCCCGCGCCCCGTGGTGGTCCACGCGACCCACGGCGACCCGGACTCCCCCGTGCTCGCCGCCGCCGACCACGGCGCCCCGGAGCCCGCCGACCCGGCCGCCGACGGCTACGCCGGCTACGTCGACTACGCCCTGGACTACTGCGCCCGGCACGCGATCGACGTCTTCGTCCCGCAGCTGCACCAGCTCGCCATCGCCCTCGCCCGACCGGAGTTCGAGGCGATCGGCACCGCGCTGCTCTGCCCGCCGGCCACCGCGATAGCCGCGTTCACCAGCAAGGCCGACGGCTACGCGGCGATCGCCGGGGCCGGGCTGCCCACCCCGCCCTGGTGGCGGGTGCGCACCCCCGGCGAGCTGTGGGACGCCGTGGAGCGGATCGAGGACACCGGCCGCACCGCCTGCCTCAAGCCCACCGCCGGCGCCGGCGGCGCGGGATTCCGGGTGCTCACCCGGGAGCCCTACGACGCCCGGCGGCTGGTCGGCTGGGACCACCGGGTGCAGGTCGAACAGGTCGCCGCCGCCCTGGCCGGGGGCGGCCCGGACACCGAGCCGGCGGACCTGCTGGTGATGCCCTACCTGGACGGGCCGGAGGTCTCGGTGGACTGCCTCGCCGACCGGGACGGCAGCCCGCTCACCGTGGTCGGGCGCACCAAGGAGGGCCGCCGCCGGGGCTTCACCACCGAGGAGTGCTACCTGGAGCCCGTCCGGCGGCTGGTCCGGGCGACCGGGATGGCGTACCTGTCCAACGTCCAGTTCCGCAGCCTCGACGGCCGGCCGGTGGTCATCGACGTCAACACCCGCCCCGCCGCCGGGCTCCACCAGCTGCGGCTGTGCGGCCTCAACCTGCCGTGGGACGCGGTGCGGCTGGCGCTCGGGGAACGGCCGCAGTACACGGAGGCGGAACCGGACGTGCGCGGGACCGCGTACACCCTGGTGCCCGGCATCCAGCCGGTGCTGCCGCGCCGGGCGGCCGGACGGGTGTCGTCGGGGGCGTCGCCGGTCCGGGCGTGACGACCGGCGGCAGCGGCGGGACCGCCGGCGGCCACGAGCCCCTCGCCGGCCGCGGCCCCGTCGCTACAGCGGGCCGTTCCAGTCGAGGGTCGGCTCCAGAACGCCCTCCAGGGTGAGCAGCCAGCGCTTCACCTCGATCCCGACCCGGCCGCCGCCGAAGCCGCCGATCCCGTCCGCCGCCACCACCCGGTGGCAGGGCACCAGCAGGGGGACGGGGTTGGCCGCCATCATCTGCCCGACCGTGCGGGCGGCCAGGCCGGGCTCCGTGACGTCCTCGAACACCCCGCTGAGAGCGGCCAGTTCGCCGTAGGTGATGGTCCGGCCGTACGGCACCTCGCGCCAGAGCGTCTGCAGCACCGCGCGGTGCGGACCGGAGCTCAGGCTCCAGTCGACCGGCAGGCCCAACTCGCGGGTGCGGCCCGCCAGGTAGGCGCCGATCCGCTCGGTGACGGCGGTGACCTTCGACTCGTCGGTGCACGCCGGTGCTGCGGCCTCGCGCGGCCCGGTGTAACCGGCCGACGCCACGCCGAGCGGGGTCACCGCGACGTGCATCGGCCCGCTGGGCAGCGGCGTGGGCACGGTGAGCCAGGACATCGACCAGGACTGCGGCACGTTCGGGCCCCCACCCTCCGCCGGACCGGCCACCGGCCGACCCGGCACCCGGGAGGCGTCCCCGCCCCGCGCGCCATCGTACGGCGGGCGGTCGCACGGCGAGCGGTGGTCGTACGACGAGCGGTCGCACGGCAGCCGGTCGTACGGCGAGCGGTCGTACGGCAGCCGGTCGTACGGCAGCCGGTCGTACGGCGAGCGGTCGTACGGCAGCCGGCCCTCGACGCGGGCGGCTCCGGTCAGAGCTGCCCCTTCAGCCCGCGGGCGAGCGAGGCGCACCAGTGCACCAGATCGGCACGGTCCGGGGCGCGGCCCTCGCACAGCACGGCCAGCTGTTCCTCACTGATCCGGTTCGACCCCGGGATCTCCAGCAGGTACGCCAGGTCCGCCATGACGGTGGCGAGCCGCTCCGCGTCCGCGTGGTCCAGGGTGACCGCGGATCCGTGATGGCTGATGGTGAGCGAGCCGGGCATGATCGACCTCCTCCGTCTCCCCCGCCCTCCACCGTACGACCGGGTCGGCCGCCCCGCCCGCCGCGGAGGCGTACGTGCGGGAGGGGCAGCCGGTCGCACTCCGGGGCCGGCCGGGCGCGGTGCGCGGTGGGCCGGGGGTGCGCCCCGAAGCCGTCCGGGGGTTGGTCAGCTGTCCGGGCCCTCCTCCCAGCGGCGGTTCCGTACCGCCGGTACGGCCAACACTACGGCCCCGGCCGCCAGTTGCCAGACCGCCCCGAGCAGCAGCACGGCGTCCGCGCCGAACCGCCCCGCCAGCGGGCCGGCCGCCGCCAGTCCGAGCGGGCCGAGGGCGAAGGAGCCCAGGACGCCGAAGGCCGTCATCCGGCCGAGCAGCTCCACCGGCACCCACTTCTGCGTGGTGGTGTTGTAGAGCGTCCCGCAGACCGCCGAGCCGGCCCCGGCCACCAGCGCGCCGGCGACCACCCAGGGCAGTCCCGCCCCGGCCGCGAGCACCCCGGAGGGCAGCGCCCAGGCCAGCGCCGCCACGGACGCCACCGCGAGCGGACGGGCGGGGGTGCGGCCGAGCAGCAGCAGGCCGCCCAGCACCGCGCCCGCGCCGTACCCGCCCATCACCAGGCCCCAGGCCCGGGCGCCGCCGAGGTCCCGCTGCGCGAGCAGCGGGCCGAGCACCAGGAAGGGGGCCCAGACCAGCAGGTTGAACAGGCCCATCTGCACGGTGGTGATCCACAGCCAGGGGCGGGAGGTGAACTCCGACCAGCCGGCCCGCACGTCCCGGATCATGGACTCCCCGCCGCCCGCCGCTGCCCGTAGCGGCCGCCGCAGCCTGGCCAGCGCGAAGGCGCCGACGCCGTACGTCGCCGCGTCGACCAGCAGCACCGTCGCCGGGCCCCAGGCGGCGGTGACCAGCCCGGCGGTGGCGGGGCCGACCACCGTGGACACCGAACGGGCCAGCCCCAGCAGGGTGTTGGCGTCCGCCATCAGCTCCTTGCGGCGCACCAGGTCGGGCACGATCGCACCGAAGGCCGGCATGAACAGCCCTTCGCCGATGCCCCAGAGCGCCACCAGCGCGACCATCGCCCAGACCGGCGCGTGCCCGGCCGCCAACAGCCCGGCGAACAGCGCCTGGACCAGGCCGCGCAACAGGTCCGAGCCCAGCATCACCCGGCGACTGCCGAGCCGGTCGGCGATCACCCCGCCGGCCAGCAGCACCAGGACCACCGGGAGGATCCGGGCCGCCATCACCCACCCCAGGGCGGTGCCGCCACCGCTGTCACCGCCTGCGCCGCCGCTGCCGCCCTCGCCGTCGAGCACCGCGAAGGCGACCGCGACCGGCGCCATCGAGGAGCCGACCAGGGAGGTCGCGTATCCGAGGAAGAACCATGTGAAATCGCGCTCGCCGAGCACGGCGAGACGGCCTCCCGGACGCCTTTTTCGGGCCGGGATCCGTTGGGTCTGCACTGCCATGTGCAGCAAGTCTGCGGTTGGACGGGGAGCGCTTCAAGAGGTTCCGGCGAAAAACTTGAGTCTTTTCGAATCAATGTTCCGAGCCGATCGACCTACCGCAGTAAATTGCCCTTTCCACAGCTCCCCACCTGCCCTTTACTGCGAATTCCAGCTAGGGTTCAAGCAGGCTTGTCGGAGTTGTTTACTGCGGAAGAAGGCGATCGTGGCGATTGTGACAGGAACTGCGGCAGGACTCCCGCCGGTCGAGTACGCCGTCGCCGTCGAGCGCTACCTCGCCGCCTCCGGCCTCGCCGACGGCTCCCGGCGGATCTACCGGATCGCACTGGACACCTGGGCCTGGGCACTCGCCGACCGGCCCGCCCCCACCGGCCCCGAACGGCGGCGGGCCCGGCCGCCCGTCCTGCCGCTCGCCCTGCTCGACCACCCGGACGCCGCCGACCGGCTGCGCGCCGCGGCCGCCCGGCGCGCAGCCGACACCGACCCGCGCACCCTCAACCGGGAGCTCTCCACCCTGCGCGCCGCCGTGGCCTGGTGGCGGGCCCGGGGCTGGCTCGACGGCGACCCGACCGCGGGCCTGCTCGCCCTCCCACTTCCCCAACCCGCAACGGCCGCGGGCCCGTTGACCCCCGAGGAGCTGCGCGCCCTGTTCGCCCTCCGCGCGCCGCTGCGCGAACAGGCGCTCTGGCACCTGCTGCACGAGTCCGCCGCCGCGATCGAGACCGTCCTCGCCCTGGACGCCGACCACCTCGACCTGCCCCGCCGCCGCACCCGCCCCGGGCACGCCACCCTCCACTGGCAGTCCGGCACCGCCCGGCTGCTCCCCCTCCTGGTGGCCGGCCGCGCCACCGGCCCGCTCTTCCTCACCGACCGCCGCGCCCCGGCCGGCACCCCCACCCGCGACCTCTGCCCCTACACCGGCCACGCCCGCCTCTCCTACCGCCGGGCCGCCGAACTCTTCACCGCCCACTCCCGCCCGCTCGGCCCGGACTGGACGCTCCGCCGGCTGCGGCCGGGACGGTGACCGGGGGACGGCGGTGGTGGTGGTGTCCGTGAGGCGGCGCGGCTTGTGACGCGGTGCCCGGCGCACCGTTACGCAGCCGATGGGCGGCCGTGACACGACCGGCCGGGGACCGCGACACGGCCCTCCTAACGTCGTCCTCGACGCCACCGGCCGAGCCGGTCGAGCCGGTCCGACCGATCCAACCGGTCCGACCGGCCGAGCCGTTCGGCCCGGCCGGAGGGCGTCCGCGACGACGACGTACGCGTCCGGCGCCGACGACGTACGCCCCCGCGGCACCAGCACGCCGGGCCCCGCGAACCGCACCGCGGACCGGCGGGCCACTCACGTACCGACCGATGCAGACGATGGAGACACCCGCATGAGCAGGAGCCGTACCCACCACTCGCCCGCCCGCCGTGTCCTGGCGGTCTGCGCCCTGACCGGCGCCGCGCTGATGGCCACCCTCAGCGGCGGGCAGGCCTGGGCCGACGGCGCGCCGAAGCCGGCCGCCCCCGGCATCGTCGCCCCGACCGGCGACGCCTCGCCGAAGACCGCCATGCCCGCCCCCTCCGCCCCGAAGCCCGAGGCGTCGCCCTCCGTGGCCGTCCCCAAGGGCGTCGCCTCGCCCGCCCCGGCCGCGCCCGGCGGCGCCCGGCCGCCGCAGGTCCGCGAGGTGCCCAAGGGCGCCGCGCAGGCCGGTGACGGCTCCGCCGCCTCCGACGGTTCCGGGCTGATGCTCGCCGGTGGCGGCACCGTCGCGGTCGTCGGCGCCGCGGCCCTGGGCTTCGCCGTCCTGCGCCGCCGCGCCGGTGCGCGCGGCTGACACCGGTCCCGAGTCCGCCGGGCACCCCGGCGCCGCTTCCCCGTACCCGGCCAGTCGGGGAAGCGGCGCCGGGGCCGCCCCGGTGACGGGGACCGCCACCCGTCGGCGCGCCAAGGACCACCGCCGGGGCCGCCGCCGCACCGCCCGGCCCGGCCCGGGCCCACTGCGCCGCACCGCCTTCGGCACCGCGGGCCTGCTCTGCCTGGTCCTCGGCACCTCGCTCGCGCTGTCCGGCCGGGAGACCCCGGTGGTGCGGGTCGAGACCTCCGGGCACGGAACCGGCGCCGGCACCGACGCGCGGACGGCGGCCGCGGGCACCCCGGCCGGGACCGGCACCGCGCCCAACGCCCCGAAGCCGTACGCGGCCTCGCCGCCGACCCGCCTGCTGGTCCCCTCCGTCGGGGTGGACGCACCGGTCGCCGACCTCGGCCTGAACCCCGACGGCACGGTCGAGGTGCCGCCGGCAGACCGGGGCGAGGAGGTCGGCTGGTACCGCAACGGCCCCACCCCCGGCGAGACCGGCCCCGCCGTGCTCATCGGCCACTACGACACCGCGCACGGCCCGGCGGTCTTCAAACAGCTGCCGAAACTGCGGCCCGGCGAGCTGATCCGGATCCGTCGCGCGGACGGCAGCACCGTGGACTTCAAGGTCCGCACGCTGCTCCAGGCCGCCAAGGACCGCTTCCCGACCGAGCAGGTGTACGGTGACACGCCCGCGCCCGCACTCCGGCTGATCACCTGCGGCGGGCGGATCGGCTCGGACGGCCACTGGACGGACAACATCATCGTGCTGGCGGACCTGGCCTGACGGCCGGCCGGTGCGGGCCGCACCGGCCGTGCGGCCCGCACCAGCCGCGCGGCCCGCGCGGAGCACCGTCGCGGAACCGCCGGCCGCTGTCCGGGCGACCTACCACCGGGGGCGGTCACGGGAGCGACGACCGGAGCTACGACCGGAGCGTCGCCGCAGACCAGGAGGACGAACACCGACCGTGGCAGCACCGACACCACCACCCCGCCGCCGGCCCGGCGCCGTCCAGGTGGCCACCCTGGCCGGCCTGGTCGTCGTCCTCGCCCTCGCCGCCCTGGCCTTCGGCCGGGCCACCCCCGGCGGCCTGCGCGACCAGGGCCCGACCCGGGCCGTCACACCGCCGCCGGTGCCCCAGCCGCTCTGGCCGAAGCTGCCCACCTCCCCGCCGCCGGCCACGACCGCGGCCGGCGTCACCCAGGAGCCGCCGCAGCCCGTACCGGACCTGACCGTCCCCGGGCACGACATCACCGCGGTCGACGTGCGCGCCGTCCTCGCCAAGGACCCGAAGGTGGGTCAGGAGGAGCACCAGGCGCTCGACTCCTGCGCCGGGTGCGAGATCCGCACCCCCGAGTTCCGCGACCTCTCCGCGGACGGACAGCCCGAGCTGATCACCGTCGTCACCACCCCCGGGCGGGTCGTGCTGCACGTCTACGCCCTCGCCGAGGACCACCTGCTGCCCGTCCTCCAGGTGCAGGTCCAGCCGGCGTTCAGCGCCGCGACCATCGGCACCGACCTGTGGCTGTTCGAACCGACCAGCGCCTACGCCCGGACCACCAGCCTCTACCAGTGGAACACCAACAGGCTCGTCCTGAAGGAACGCAAGGACGAGGGCGTCGGCCTGCTCCCGCCCACCGGCGCGGACACCGCCGCGCCCGAGTCCGGCCCGGCGCCGGTACGACCATCCCCGCTCGCGCCGAAGCAGCCCGCCCCCGGAGTCGTCGTCCCCTCCCCGCGCGCCGCCCGGCCGTCCTCCTCGCCCGCCGCGCCCTTCGCGCCCTTCGCCCCCTCCGCCCCAGCCATGCTCCCGGAAGCAAAGCGATGACCCCCGCAGGCACCACCGCCACCAGCACCACCGCCCACCCGCACATCCTCCTGGTCGAGGACGACGAGGTGATCCGCGAGGCCACCCGGATGGCCCTGGAGCGCTACGGCTTCCCGGTCACCACGGCGGCCGACGGCCTGGAGGGACTGGAGGCCTTCCACGCCGTCCGGCCCGATCTGCTCCTGCTGGACGTCATGCTGCCGCTGCTCGACGGGGTCGGCCTCTGCCGCCGGATCCGGGAGGAGAGCCAGCTGCCGATCCTGATGATGTCCGCCCGGACCGACCCGGTGGACGTGGTGTCCGGGCTGGAGGCCGGGGCGGACGACTACGTGGTCAAGCCCTTCGAGAGCGCCGTGCTGGTCGCCCGGATCCGTACGGTGCTGCGCCGCATCCGGATCGCGCCGCCGCCTCCGGACGCCTCCGAGGCCCCACCGGCGTCCCCCGCCGCCACCACCCCCACCCCTGTTCCCACCACCACCCCCGCCCTCGCCTCCACCCCCACGCCGTCCGTACGCAGCTTCGAGGGCCTCCAGGTGGACACCGACAGCATGGAGGTCCGGGTGGACGGCCGCCTCGTCCCGCTCACCCCCACCGAACTGCGGCTGCTGCTGGAGTTCACCGCCGCGCCCGGCATCGTCCTGGAGCGCTCCACCCTCCTCGAACGCGTCTGGGACTACGAGTGGGGCGCCGACACCCGCGTCGTGGACGTCCACGTGCAGCGGCTGCGCGCCAAGATCGGCTCCGGCCGGATCGAGACCGTCCGCGGGTTCGGCTACAAGCTGCGGCGCCCGGCATGACCCTGCGCCGCCAGATCGCCACCGCCGTCGCCGCCATCGCCGTCCTGGTCGCGGTGGCCGTCGGCCTGCTGGTCCACCAGGCGATGATCCGTCAGCACGTCGACCAGGCCCGGTCCTCCGCCCTCGCCGCCCTCGACTCCGCGCTGGCCGGCTACGGCCGCAGCGGCGAGGTGGCCGGCCGCGGCGCCGCCGTGGACGACCCGGCCCTGCCCGACCGGCTGCGCGCCCTCGCCGAGGGCGGCCGGCACGGCTCGCTGCTCGCCGCGGACGGCACCGGCGAGTCGATGTGGGCGGCCGGCCCGGTGCAGAACGGGGTGCTGTCCGTCCGGGTGGACTTCACCCAGGACCGGCAGGCCATCGCCGACCTGGACCGGATCATCCTGCTCACCGTCGTCGCCGCGGTCTTCACCACCGTGCTGGCCGGCGTGCTCGTCGCCGACCGGATCAGCCGCAGGCTGCGCACCGCGGCCACCGCCGCCCGGGGCATCGCGGCCGGCGGGACGGACACCCGGATCGGCGAACTCGTCGACGGCAAGGACGAGGTGGCCGACCTCGCCGCCGCCGTCGACCTGATGTCCCGCACCCTGCACCGGCGGCTGGAGGACGAGCAGCGCTTCACCGCGGACGTCGCCCACGAGCTACGAACCCCGCTCACCGGCCTGGTCACCGCCGCCGAACTCCTGCCGCCCGGCCGCCCCACCCAGCTCGTGCAGAACCGGGTCCAGGCGCTACGCGGCCTGGTCGAGGACCTCCTGGAGGTCTCCCGCCTGGACGCCGACGCCGAGGCCCCCGACCTCTCCGCCGTCCCCCTGGAACGCGCGGCGCGCCGCACCGTCTCCCTCACCGGCCTGGACGTCACCGTCGACATCACCGCCGACCGACAGGTCCGCACCGACCTGCGCCGACTGGACCGCATCCTCGGCAACCTGCTCCTCAACGCCCACCGCCACGGCGCCGGCCCGATCCACCTGCACGTCGACGGCCTGCGGATCACCGTCCGCGACCACGGCCCCGGCTACCCCGAGGACCTCCTCCGCCACGGCCCCCAACGCTTCCGCACCAACGCCCCCGAACGCGGCCGCGGCCACGGCCTCGGCCTCACCATCGCCACCGGCCACGCCCGCGTCATCGGCGCCACCCTGACCTTCACCAACCACCCCACCGGCGGCGCCCTCGCCACCCTCACCCTCCCCCCGAACTGACCCCGCCCAGAAAGAAAGGGCCAGTTCCACCGGATCCCCCCGGTGGAACTGGCCCTTCTGCCGTGTCCGGCGCTGAGCCCCCTGTCGGGTTCGAACCGACGACCCCCGCTTTACAAGAGCGGTGCTCTGGCCAGCTGAGCTAAGGAGGCACGGTGGCCGTCCGCGATGGATCACGGCGGCACCGGGGGCAGTCTACCGGGCCCGGGTGACGGGATGGGGGGATATCCGGGGGTTGGTGGGATGGGTGGGCGTGATGGAACCGATGCCGAAATCGGGGCGGGTGGGGGCTGACAAGTCGCGGAAGCGCAGGTAGCGTCGCCGGGAGCCGGTTCGCGCAGTGGTTCAGACCACTGCTGGGCCCGGCGGAGCACCGACACCCCCCTTTACTCGGATCGTCCGGCACGTTCCTGCCGGTGAAGGAGAGCAACAACCATGGCTTCTGTCACGTACGACAAGGCGACCCGCATCTACCCCGGGGCGGACAAGCCCTCGGTGGACGCGCTGGAGCTGGAGATCGCGGACGGCGAGTTCCTCGTGCTGGTCGGCCCCTCGGGCTGCGGCAAGTCGACCAGCCTGCGCATGCTGGCCGGTCTGGAGGACGTCAACGCCGGTGCGATCCGGATCGGCGACCGCGACGTCACCCACCTGCCGCCGAAGGACCGGGACATCGCCATGGTGTTCCAGAACTACGCGCTCTACCCGCACATGACCGTCGCCGACAACATGGGCTTCGCGCTCAAGATCGCCGGCGTGAACAAGGCGGAGATCCGCACCAAGGTCGAGGAGGCCGCGAAGATCCTCGACCTCACCACGCTGCTGGACCGCAAGCCGAAGGCGCTCTCCGGCGGTCAGCGCCAGCGCGTCGCGATGGGCCGCGCGATCGTCCGCCAGCCGCAGGTCTTCCTGATGGACGAGCCGCTGTCGAACCTGGACGCCAAGCTCCGCGTCTCGACCCGCACCCAGATCGCCGGCCTCCAGCGCCGCCTGGGCATCACCACGGTGTACGTCACCCACGACCAGACCGAGGCCCTCACCATGGGCGACCGGGTCGCGGTGCTGAAGGACGGTCTGCTCCAGCAGGTCGACACCCCGCGCAACATGTACGACAGGCCCGCCAACCTCTTCGTGGCCGGCTTCATCGGCTCGCCGGCCATGAACCTGGTCGAGGTGCCGCTGGTGGACGGCGGCGTGAAGTTCGGCGGCTCGGTCGTCAACATCTCCCGCGAGGACCTGGCCGGCGCCGGCAGCGACAAGACGGTGACCGTCGGCATCCGCCCCGAGCACTTCGAGGTCGTCCCGTCGGGCGGCATCGAGGGCGTCGCGGTGACCGTGAACGTGGTCGAGGAGCTCGGCTCGGACGGCTTCGTCTACGGCACCACCCAGATCGGCGGCAAGGACCACGAGCTGGTCGTCCGCGTGCCCGGCCGCCAGATCCCGGCCCGCGGCGAGACCATCCACGTCGTGCCGATCGCCGACGAGACCCACGTCTTCTCCACCAGCTCCGGCCTGCGCCTGAGCAACTGACGCGACCTCGCGCCTCCCCGGAGCCCGTCGGACCCCCGTGGTCCGGCGGGCTCCGTCCGTACACCCCCGCGTCAACACGATGGAGGGACGAAACCGGACAGTGCGTCACTCGATGGTGTAACGGAGGGCGACCCTGCCCGCACCCACCGCTACTCTCCTGAGGGTGAAGCAGCTAGTGCGCCGTATCGGCCAGACCGTCGCCCTGACCCTGCCGGTCGTCCTGGTGACCACCGGCACCCTCGCCGTGACCCGGGTCCCGTGGGCCCCGCCGACCGGGCTCGACCAGCAGGTCGTGGCGGCGTCCAGCGGCGACGGCGCCGGGATCGGGCGTTCCAACAACGCGGCCGGCGCCGCGACCAAGTCATCGGACGGACTCGCCCCGCAGGACTCGCTGCGGGTGGCGCTGCTGGACGAGCTCCGCGCGAAGAACCCTTCCGCCGCCCTCGACCTGCTGGAGCGCTCGATGCGCGAGCAGCCCTCGCTGACGCCGTACTGCACCTCGCTCGCCGGCGAGCTGGGCAAGGCGGCGGTGCGCAAGTACCAGGGCGACGTCCAGCGGGCCCGCTCCTTCGCCCGCCCGGTCTGCGACGGGTCGTTCGCGGCCGGCGTCGTCGGCTGACGCACCCGAGGGGTCCGAGGGGCCCGGAGGGCCGGGAACGAGCCGGCCCCGGAGGCGGCGGACACCCCCGTCCGCCGCCTTATTGTTCAGGCATGACCGCTGACTCCGGCCCCACCGCCGACCTCCCGTCCGCCCGGCCCTCGCAGCCTCACGCGCCCCAGACGCCCCAGGCGCCCCGGCCGACCACGACGCCCGTCACCCAGGCCGTCATCCTGGCCGGTGGGCAGGGCTCCCGGCTGCGCCCCTACACGGACGACCGCCCCAAGCCGCTGGTCGAGATCCCCGGGACGGGCACGCCGATCCTCGGCCACCAGCTGGCCTGGCTGGCCGAGGAGGGCGTCACCGACGTCGTGATCTCCTGCGGGCACCTCGCCGACGTGCTGGAGGAGTGGCTGGACAAGGCGGAGCTGCCGCTGCGGGTGCGCACGGTGGTCGAGGCGGAGCCGCTCGGGCGCGGCGGCGGGCTCAAGTACGCGGCCAAGGCGCTGCCCCGCCCGGACGAGCCCTGGTACGCCACCAACGGCGACATCTGGACGCGCTTCAGCCTGCGCGAGATGGCCGCCTTCCACCACGAGCGGGACGCCGTCGCGACGCTCGCGCTGGCCCGGCCGCGGATCCCCTGGGGTGCGGTGGAGACCGACCAGTTCGGCAACGTGCTGGACTTCATCGAGGCCCCGCCCTCGCCCTTCCTGATCAACGCCGGCCTGTACGTGTTCAGCCCGGAGTTCACCGAGCTGCTGCCGGACGTGGGCGACCACGAGCGGACCACGTTCCCCCAGCTCGCCCGCGGCAAGCGGCTGGCGGGCTACCAGCTGCCGCAGGGCGTGTACTGGCGGGCCATCGACACCGCCAAGGACCTCACCGAGGCGGCCAAGGAGCTCGCCTCCGGCGCCGGCCGGGCGCCCCGGTAGTCGCCCCGCCGCACAGGCCTCCGTGCGGCACCGCCGCAGAACCGGACGGCACCGCTGCAGAACCGGACGGGCACGCGGACCACGCACGCGCACGGCGATCGGCCGGGTGCTCCCCCACGGAGCACCCGGCCGATCGCCGTCACCGGGGCCTCAGGTCGCGGTCGGCGCCCCCGGGTGGGAGGTCCGACCGCCGGACAGGTCGGCCAGCGGCGCGCTGCCCAGCACCCCGCCCAGCAGCCCGCCGGAACTCGGGCTTGCCTTGGACCCCGCCCCCGCGCCGCCGGCACCGGGGGTGCTGCGCGAGGCGGGGGCGGTGCCGGAACCGGCGGACGGCGCGGACGCGGCCGGGGAGGCGCCCGACCCGGCGTCCGCCTTGCCGGAGTGCCCCTTGCCGCTCGGCGTCGGGGTGGCCGGCTTGGCGGGCGGCGTGGTGGCCGGGGCGGTCGCGCTCGGCGTCGGGGTGGCCGGGCGCGGGGCGGCGGGCGGGGGCGTGGTGGACGTGCCCTTCCCGCCGGGGGCGCCGGACGGGCTGCCGGACGGCCAGACCGGGGTGCCGTAGTCGGTGGCCGGACGTTCCGGCGCCTGGTGCGCCCGGGCACCGGTGCGGACGGCGGCACCGAGCATCGAGCCGAGCAGCAGGGTCAGGCCGACGACGACCGTGGTGACCACGGCGCCGCGGCGCAGCACCCGGCGGCGCAGCGCCCCGGACGCGTCCGCGCCGAACCGGCGCCAGGCCTCCAGGCTGAGCCGCCCGTCCAGTGAGGCGAACGGCGCCCCGGCGATCAGCAGCGGGCTCCACGCCGCGAGGAAGATCAGGTCCGGGGTGTCGTAGACCGGGACGGCCCGCCAGCTGACGGTGAACAGCAGCGCGGCGGAGAGCGCCATCGCCGCGCCGGCGGCGAGCCGCTGCCACAGGCCGAGGACGGTCAGCACGCCGACCACGATCTGGGTGAACGACACCACCAGGCCGGCGCCCACCGGGTGCGCCATGGCGAAGGCCAGCAGCGGCTCGGCGACCTTCCAGGGGTGCAGCGAGGAGAGCCAGCGCATCATCGAGCCGCGCTCGCCGCCGTCGAAGTACACCGGGTCGCAGAGCTTGCTGAACCCTGCGTAGACCGAGAGCGAGCCGAGGACGGCGCGCAGCGGCAGCAGCACCAGGCCGAGGTCGACCCGGCGGCCCGGGTACCAGGGCTGCCTGCCCTCGGCGTCGGCGGCGGAGACCTCGGGCAGCTCGCCGCTCGGAGTCCAGCCGTGCGGCTCGCCGATCGGGCCGACGCCCGCGTCGGTGGCGGTGCCGGCGCCCTCGCGGGGCTGGCGCGGGAGGGCCCGGGCGCCCGCGAGGGAGGGGAACCGCTGGGTGTCCGCCTCGACCAGGCGGACGCCGCCGGCCGGGGCGCCGCCCACGCGCACCGCTTCCAGCAGCTGGGTGGCCGCGAGGTCTCCGGGGGGCGCCTGGCCGGTCCAGGTGACGGCGGTGACCCGGCCCTTGCGGCGCGGCGCGCCGCCGGCCCCGGCCAGCGCCGGGACGGCGGAGGCGGGCACGACGACCTGCGGGGTGACCAGCGGACGGCGGATCAGGCCCTGGTTGGCGTAGGGGTCGCCGAACGCGGCACCGGTGGACAGTAGTCCGGCCGGGGCCTCGATCAGCGGCGCCACCGGGGCACCGAGCCGGAGCCGGAAGCTCGCCTGGGTGCTGCTGAGCCGCGAAGGGTCGGACTCCACCTTGACGGTGTTGAGGGTGGGGCCCGCGTCTATCCCGGTGCTGCCGTCGCCGAACAGGGGGCGCCGAGGTGTTCTGGTGTCCACGCCCGTCTAACCGGGTGACGGCCGCTTAGGACACTCTCCCGGGTTCACGTCCGGCGCATATTTGAAGTGATCATGAAAAAAGCGATCGGGCCCGATCAGGGCCCGATCGCCTTCCACTCGGATTGCGGGGAATTCGGAAGATCGCCTGCGCCCGGCCGCCCGGCCGTGCTCAGCGATCCGCGCCCCGCCCGCCCGTGCTCAGCGCTCGGCCTTCAGCACATGGCGCTCAGCGCTCGGCATTCAGCCTTCAGCACTCGGCGCTCGGCATTCAGCCTTCAGCACTCGGCGCTCGGCATTCAGCCTTCAGGACTCGGCGCTCAGCACTCGGCGCTCAGCGCTTGGCGCGCAGCCGCGCGGCCTCGTACAGCACGATGCCTGCCGCGACACCGGCGTTCAGCGACTCCGTCAGACCGGACATCGGGATGCGCACCCGCATGTCGCAGGTCTCCGAGACCAGCCGGGACAGGCCCTTGCCCTCGCTGCCCGCGACGATCACCACCGGACCGGTCAGCAGCTCCAGGTCGCCGATCTCGGCCTCGCCGTCGGCGGCCAGGCCGACCACCATCAGGCCGGCCTTCTGGTAGGCCTCCAGGGCGCGGGTCATGTTGGTGGCCCGGGCGACGGGCAGCCGGGCCGCGGCGCCGGAGGAGGTCTTCCAGGCACCGGCGGTCATGCCGGCCGCGCGGCGCTCGGGGATGACCACGCCGTGCGCGCCGAAGGCGGCGGCGGAGCGGACCACGGCGCCGAGGTTGCGCGAGTCGGTCACGCCGTCCAGCGCGATGATCAGCGCGTCCTGGCCGGCGTCGGCGGCGTCCGCCAGGAGGTCCTCGGGGTGCGCGTACTCGTACGGCGGCACCTGGAGCACCAGGCCCTGGTGGTTCATCCCGCCGGTCATCTGGTCCAGCTGGGGCCGCGGGGCCTCCATCAGCGGGATGCCGCGGTCGTTGGCGGCCTGGAAGGCGTCGCGGACCCGGTCGTCGGTGTCGATGAACTGCTGGACGTACAGCGCGTTGGCCGGCACGTCGCCCTGCAGGGCCTCGACCACCGAGTTGCGGCCGAAGACCAGCTCGGCGCTGCCCGCGCCGCCGCGGCCACCGCGGCCGCCGGCACCGGCCCGGCGCATGCCGGCCCGGGCCTTGGCGTCCCGCTCGCGCTTGATCGCGGCGTTGGCGGCGCGCTGCTTGGGGTGGCCCTTGCGCTCCTCGCCGGGCGGGGTCGGGCCCTTGCCCTGGAGGGCCTTCCGGCTGTGCCCGCCGGTACCGACAGACGCGCCCTTCTTCGATCCGGGGTTGCGGCGGTTCCTGCGCTGGCTGTTGCCGGCCATGGCTGTACTTCCTGTCTGTCCGGCATGCCCCGGCCGCCCCGGTGTTGCCCGGTGGCGGCCGACGACATGCGTACGTCATGCGGGAGGGCCGCACCGGTCCGGTACGGCCCACCCATCACCCCGATCGTCGGATGGGGTTACTGGCTGTTGATCGTCCAGCGCGGGCCGGACGGGGTGTCCTCGATCGCCAGCCCGGCCAGGCCGAGCTGGTCGCGGATGGCATCCGCGGTGGCGAAGTCCTTGCGCTCGCGCGCCGCCTGCCGCTGGTCCAGGACCAGGCGGACCAGCGAGTCGACCACGCCGTGCAGGTCCTCGCCGCGCTCCGTTCCGGCCCAGTGCGGGTCGAGCGGGTCGAGGCCCAGTACACCGAGCATCGCACGGACCTCGGCCAGTCGCGCCACCACGCTCTCCTTGTCGTCCGCGTTCAGGGCGCTGTTGCCCTGGCGGACGGCGGTGTGCACGACGGCCAGCGCCTGCGGAACGCCGAAGTCGTCGTCCATCGCCTCGGCGAAGGCCGGCGGCACCTCGGGCGCCGCGTCGACCGTGCCGCAGCGCTCGACGGCGCGCTGGATGAAGCCCTCGATCCGGCCGAAACCGGTCTCGGCCTCCCGCAGCGACTCCTCGCTGTACTCGATCATCGAGCGGTAGTGCGGGGCGGCCAGGTAGTAGCGGAGCACGATCGGGCGCCACGCCCGGACCATCTCGGAGACCAGCACCGAGTTGCCCAGCGACTTGCTCATCTTCTCGCCGGCCATGGTGACCCAGGCGTTGTGCACCCAGAAGGCGGCGAAGTCGTCGCCGTAGGCCTTGGACTGGGCGATCTCGTTCTCGTGGTGCGGGAAGATCAGGTCGAGCCCGCCGCCGTGGATGTCGAAGGCCGCGCCCAGGTACTTGTGGGCCATCGCCGAGCACTCCAGGTGCCAGCCCGGACGGCCGCGGCCCCACGGGGTCTCCCAGCTCGGCTCGCCCGGCTTGGTGGCCTTCCACATCGCGAAGTCGCGCTGGTCCCGCTTGCCGGTCTCGCCCTCGCCCTCGGGCTGGCGCAGGTCGTCCAGCTTCTGGTTGGAGAGCGACAGGTAGTCGGGGTACGACCGCACGTCGAAGTAGACGTTGCCGTCGGCCGCGTAGGCGTGGCCCTTCTCGATGAGCCCACGCATCATCTCGACCATCTCGGGGATGTGCCCGGTGGCCCGCGGCTCGACGGTCGGCGGCAGGCAGCCCAGCGCGTCGTAACCGTCGTTGAAGGCCCGCTCGTTCTCGTAGCCGATCTGCCACCACGGCGTGCCGAGCTCGCGCTCCTTGGCGATGATCTTGTCGTCGATGTCGGTGACGTTCCGGGCGAAGGTCACCTGGTAGCCGCGGTAGGCGAACCACCGCTGCATGATGTCGAAGTTGAGCCCGGACCGGATGTGCCCGATGTGTGGCGCCGACTGGACGGTAGCGCCGCACAGGTAGATCGAGACACAACCCGGTACAAGCGGGACGAAGTCGCGTACCTGGCGGGTGCTGGTGTCGTACAGACGAATGCTCACAGCGTCAAGCGTAGTGGGCGACGGGGGGTGCCCCGCCACATTCCCCGGGACAACGGGGGTGCGGTCCCGGGGAAACGCCGGACGGCGGGCGGGTGGATCAGATGTTGCCGACCACCTTGCGCGGGGAGATCCGGACGACCACCCGGACGTCCTCCGGGCCGTCGAAGCCGTAGTCCTTGCCCATGTACTTGTGGGACAGCTCGTCGATCAGCTCCCGCCCGCCCTCGGTGGTCATCGTGGCCTCGCCGCGCGCCTCGAAGTACTCGTACGGGTTGTCCGTCGAGTTGATGAGGAGCGACACCCGAGGGTCCCGGACCAGGTTGAGGTGCTTGCGGCGCCCTTGGACGGTGGAGAACAGGATGTCGTCGCCGTCCCGCGTGACCCAGACCACCGAAGCCTGCGGGCTCCCGTCGGGCTGGACCGTGGAGACCACGGCGAAGCTCTTGCTGTCGAGCAGTTCCTTGACCTTGTCGGCGAGTTCGACACCCATCGGAAACCTCTTCTCGTCGCGTGGCGCGGCCCGAGCGGAAGCCCCGCACGGGCCCGAGCCGAACACTAGCGACTCGGGCCCCGGGGACACCGGGTGAACACCCGTCAGGGGCGGTTTCTTCCCGCCCGTTCACGTTCTTCCCGCCCACCCCGGTTCTTCCAGCCCACCCAGGCCCTTCCCGGCCACCCCGGCGGCAGGGCCCGTGGGCTCAGCGCCGCTCGTACACCAGGGCGGTGGCGATCGCGGCCAGGCCCTCGGCCCGGCCGGTCAGCCCCAGTCCGTCGGTGGTGGTGCCGGAGACGGACACCGGGGCACCGGCCGCCTCGGACAGCGCGGCCTGCGCCTCGGCCCGCCGCTTGCCGATCTTCGGCCGCACACCGATCACCTGGACGGCGACGTTGCCGATCTCGAAGCCCGCCTCGCGGACCAGCCGGGCCGCCTCGCCGAGCAGCTTCACCCCGGACGCGCCGGCCCACTCCGGGCGGTCGGTGCCGAAGTGGGCGCCGAGGTCGCCGATCCCGGCGGCCGAGAACAGCGCGTCGCAGGCGGCGTGCGCGGCGACGTCCGCGTCCGAGTGGCCGGAGAGTCCGACCCCGGCGTCCGGCCACTCCAGCCCGGCCACCCACAGCGGGCGGCCGGCCTCGAAGGCGTGCACGTCGGTGCCGATCCCGACGCGCGGGATCACGGGGGTCTGCGGGTCAGTAGGCATCGGCGGCCCTCCGGCGGGCGAGTACGGCCTCGGCGAGCACGAGGTCCAGTGGACGGGTGACCTTGAACGCCTCCTCGTGGCCGGGCACCACGACGACCCGGCCGCCGTAGCGCTCGACCAGGCCGGCGTCGTCGGTGACCGGCGGCGCGTCGGCGGTGCCGTCGCTCTCCTCGGCCAGCGCCTTGGCGTGCACCTCGACCAGGGTGGCGCGGTCGAAGCCCTGCGGGGTCTGCACCGCGCGCAGGGTGGCGCGCTCGGGCGTGTCGAGCACCGGCTCGGGCCCGCCCGGGTTCGGCTCGACCCGCTTCACCGTGTCGGCCAGCGGCACCGCCGGCACCACGGCCCGTGCCCCGGCCCGGACGGCGGCCGCGACGGCGTCCACCACCTCGACCGGGACCAGCGGACGGGCCGCGTCGTGCACCAGCACGATCCCGACCTCGTCCGGAATCGCGGCCAGGCCCAGCCGGACGGACTCCTGGCGGGTCGCCCCGCCGGCCACCACCCGGATGTCCTTGTCGTCCAGCCCGTGGCTGTCCAGCAGGGCGACCACCTCGGCCACCCCGTCGGCGGGCGCGGCGACCACGACCAGGCCGACCGCCCGGCTGCGGGCCAGGGCCCGGACGGCGTGCACCAGGAGCGGCACGCCCCCCAGTTCCCGCAGGGCCTTCGGGGCTCCCGGCCCCAGCCGCTCACCGCGTCCGGCGGCGGGCACCACTGCTGCTGCGACTGCTCCTGACGCGTTCAGGTTTCACTCCTTCGGCGAAGTGGGTATGGCCATGGCGTGCCCGGCGGGCGCACCGGGCCCCTTCCGAAGAACCACGGTCCACCGCCCGCCGCACAGCTCCGCAAGCCCCGCTCGACAACGGGGGCAGAAACGGTCTTGCGGGCCCCTTGCGGGCCCTGGGCCGGCTAGGGCGGGTGGCGTGGTCCGGACATGCCTCAGCGCCCGACGTGCCAATGCACCACTCCCGGACGGTTCGTCCGAGGAGCGGCGCGCCGGCACCGGGCGCTGTGAGCGTTGGGCGGCAGCCCGACCGCATTGCGGTGGCGCGCGCTACGAGGCGAGGACCTCGTCGAGCAGCGTCTCCGCCTTGTCCTCGTTGGTGTTCTCCGCCAGCGCGAGCTCGCTGACGAGGATCTGGCGCGCCTTCGCGAGCATTCGCTTCTCGCCGGCCGAGAGGCCGCGCTCGCGCTCGCGGCGCCAGAGGTCGCGAACGACCTCGGCGACCTTGATGACATCACCCGAGGCGAGCTTCTCCAGGTTCGCCTTGTAGCGACGGGACCAGTTGGTCGGCTCTTCCGTGTACGGCGCCCGCAGCACCTCGAAGACCCGGTCCAGACCCTCCTGGCCGACTACATCGCGCACGCCGACGAACTCCGCGTTCTCGGCGGGCACGCGGAGCGTCAGGTCTCCCTGCTGCACCTTGAGCACCAGGTAGGTCTTGTCCACACCTTTGATCTGGCGAGTTTCGATGGCCTCGATCAGCGCGGCCCCGTGATGGGGGTAGACCACCGTGTCGCCAACCTTGAACGTCATGTGACAGGACCCCTTCCGTGGCTTTCCAGAATAACACGCTTCTCGGCACACCCGAAGGGCGTTTTCGCAGGTCAGGGCCGGTCTCGGGGCTTGACAAGGAGCCCCATGACGTGCTGCGACCGGTGTTCGAGGGCGGCTTCCCGCAGGTCGGAGGCGGTTCCGGGGTTCGACGAAACCCTTGCGCAACACCCCCGCAACCATGATTGGATCTTGAGCTTTCACCCTTTTTCAGGTCGCGACCGAATCGTTATTCGATCTTGGTCGAAGCTTGTCCGTCAAGTGACCTGGACATGTCGGACTTGCCGCCGGACGGCCCCCCGACAGCCCCCGGGAGTGCGACACGGGGACCACCCCGTGAGGAGCGCATAAGCGAGGTCGATAATCTGAGACCTGACCTACCGACACGTGACCTAGGGAGAAGCCGCCGCCGTGAGCCGCAGCCTTCGACGCGGCAGCATCGCCGCCATCGCCGCCATCGCCATCGCCTCGCTGTCCTCCTGCGCCGCCGGCAACACGCCGGACACCCTGCAGATCAAGCCCGACAACGCGGCGGCGACCCTCGGGGCGAACCTCCGGCTGAACAACATCGTGGTCGTCACCCCGGAGCACACCGCCGGCGACTACACCGGTGCCGCCAACGTGGTCGTGAACATCGCGAACACCGCGGACACCCCGGCCGAGCTCCAGTCCGTCACCGTCGGCGGTGCCGCTGCCACCTTCGCGGACGCCGCCGGCGCTTCGCAGTCCAGCATCGTCATCCCGGCCCACGGCGCGGTGGCGATCGGCGGCCAGGGCAACCCGTCCGCCCACGTCGCCTCCGCGACCGTCCTGGTCGGCGGCTACGCCGCCACCGTCTTCACCTTCAAGGACGGCCAGAAGGTCGACGCCGAGGCCGGCGTGAGCCCGGACTCGGGCGAGCACGGCGCCGGCCTCTACTCCGGCTACGGGCCGACCCCGTCGCCGACCGCCACCCCGGCCAAGACCGCCACCCCCGGCGCCACCGCCGGCGGTACCGCCACCCCGGGTGCGCCGACCACCGGTGCCGCCATCCCGGCCGGCACCACCGCCCCGGCCGTCCCGGCCGCGCACTGACGCTCCGGCGGGCCCACCCGGGCCCGCCGGAGCGACGCGAAGGCCCCCGCCGGCTGCCGGCGGGGGCCTTCCGCATGGTCGGGGCGGTTTACGGCTCGAACTTGTAACCCAGGCCACGGACGGTGACCAGGTAGCGCGGCGCGCCCGGGTCCGGCTCGATCTTGGCCCGCAGGCGCTTCACGTGGACGTCCAGGGTCTTGGTGTCGCCGACGTAGTCCGCGCCCCACACCCGGTCGATCAGCTGCATCCGGGTGAGCACCCGGCCCGCGTTGCGCAGCAGCATCTCCAGCAGGTCGAACTCCTTGAGCGGCAGGTCGACCTTGGCGCCGTCCACCGTCACCACGTGGCGGTCCACGTCCATCCGGACCGGGCCCGCCTCCAGGGCGCCCGGGCCGCCGCCGTTGTCGCCCGCGCCGCCGTCCTCGCCGCGGCGACGCAGCACCGCGCGGATCCGCGCGACCAGCTCGCGGGTGGAGTACGGCTTGGTGACGTAGTCGTCAGCGCCTATCTCCAGACCGACGACCTTGTCGATCTCGCTGTCCTTGGCGGTCACCATGATCACCGGGACGTTGGAGCGCACCCGGAGCTGGCGGCAGACCTCGGTACCGGGCAGGCCCGGCAGCATCAGGTCGAGCAGGACGAGGTCGGCGCCGTTGCGTTCGAACTGCTCCAGGGCGTCGGGGCCGGTGGCGGCGACGGCCACCTCGAAGCCCTCCTTGCGGAGCATGTACGAGAGGGCGTCGCTGAACGACTCCTCGTCCTCGACCACCAGTACTCGGGTCACGATCAGGCCTCCGGGGCAAGCTGAGGGGTTGTGTCTGACAGGTGCGGTTCCCGCTCCCCGGCAGGGAGCGAACGGTCCGTACGGTCCGTACGGGCCGTGGTGAGGGTTCTGGGTGCGGCGGCGGGGCCGGCGGGGCCGCGATCCGGCGCGTGGCCGGGTGCGCGGCCGGGTGCGCGGCCAGGTGCGTGGCCGGGCGCGCCGCCGGGTGCGTCGGGCTCGTCGGGCTCGTCGTCGAAGGCGTCGTCGGACTCGTCCTCCGTGGGTTCCTGCCCGGCGGGCAGGCGGACGGTGAAGGTCGAACCCTGGCCCTCGACGCTCCACACCGAGACGGTGCCGCCGTGCGAGGCCGCGACGTGCTTGACGATGGACAGGCCCAGGCCGGTGCCGCCGGTCGCCCGGGAGCGGGCCGGGTCGACGCGGTAGAACCGCTCGAAGACCCGCTCGCGGTCCTTCTCGGAGATGCCGATGCCCTGGTCGGTGACCGAGATCTCGATGAGCTCGCCGTCCGCCTCCCCGAGCGCCGCGGCGCTGGAGATCCGCCGGGTGGCGATGGCCACCCGGGTGCGGGGCGGGCTGTAGTTGACGGCGTTCTCGACCAGGTTGCCGAGCGCGGCGGCGAGCTGGCCGCGGTTGCCGTGCAGGTAGAGGCCGGCGATGCCGCCCGCCGCGATCAGGATCTGCTTGGCGGCGGCCTGCTGGCGGCAGCGGTCGATCGCCTCGGCGATCAGCTCGTCCACCGCGACCGGCTCCGGGTCGACCATCAGCCGGTCGTCCTGGACCCGGGAGAGGTCGATGATCTCCTGCACCAGGCTGGCCAGCCGGGCCGCCTCGACCTGCATCCGGCCGGCGAAGCGCTGCACCGCCTCCGGGTCGTCGGACGCGTCCACGACCGCCTCGGAGAGCAGCGACAGGGCGCCGACCGGGGTCTTGAGCTCATGGCTGACGTTGGCCACGAAGTCCCGGCGGACGGCCTCCACCCGGCGCCGCTCGGTCTGGTCCTCGACCAGCACCAGCACCAGGCGGGAGCCCAGCGGGGCCACCCGGACGGAGACCGCGAGCGGCTCCCCGGCGCGGGCCGCGCCCGGCCGGGGCACCTCCAGCTCGACCTGGCGGATCTCGCCGTCCCGGCGGGTGGAGCGGGCCAGCGCGAGCATCTGGTCCACGGCGACGGCGCCACCGCGCACCAGGCCCATCGCGTACGCCGCCGAGCTGGCCTTGACCACCTCGTCGCCCTCGCCCAGCACGATCGCGCAGGAGCGGAGCACGGAGAGTACGGTGTCGACCCCCGGCGGCAGCGGCGGCTCGGGGTTGCCGGTGCCCAGTGACTGGTGCCGGCCGGGGTTCCTGCCGCCGGTTGCGCTGTACCTGCCCTTGGCCTGCTCGCGCTCGCTCCAGCGGAAGGCGATGGAGGCGGTGAGGCCGACGCCGAGCCCGGCTATGGCGCAGGCAGCGGCGGCGGCCACGTTCACGTCCATGTGGCCAGCGTAAGCGTACGGCCGGGGCAGTCCCCAGGCACTGGGTCAAGGCATCGACCACGCGTTGCCGAGAATTCACCTTCAGGTAGCTGCCGATTCACCGTAGCGGCCGTGCACCGTCGCCCTGACGGCCGAAAGTTGGCCGGGCAGCCCGTGTGGGAGAGATCGGTGTGCCGAACAGCGGCCACCGGCTCGGGTGTGCGCGTACGATGCGCGCCACCAGCAGCGGTCACCCGAACGCCGGAACGAAGGAACGACGGTCGTACGGGCCGACCGGTCGGCACCGCCACCGACACAGCTACTGAGGAGAGAACATGCGCGACGCGTACCACGAGGAACTCGATGCGATCGGCGACAGCCTGGTCGAGATGGCCCGGCTGGTCGGATCGGCGATGGGCCGGGCCACCACCGCCCTCCTCGACGCGGACCTGGCGCTGGCGGAGAGCGTGATCGCCGCCGACGAGAAGGTCAACGAGCTCCACCACGAGCTGGAGAACCGGGCCATCGACCTCCTCGCCCGCCAGCAGCCGGTCGCCACCGACCTGCGCATCGTCGTCACCTCGCTGCGGATGAGCGCCGACCTGGAGCGCTGCGGCGACCTCGCCCGGCACGTCGCCAAGGTCGCGCGGATGCGCTACCCGGACACCGCGGTGCCGGGCGACCTGCACTCCACCGTCCTGGAGATGGGCCAGCTCGCCCAGCGCCTGGTGGCCAAGGCCGGCCTGGTCATCGCGACCAAGGACGTCGACAAGGCCCTGGAGATGGAGCAGGACGACGACGCGATCGACAGCCTGCACCGCGAGCTGCTGTCGCACCTGATCGACGATCGCTGGCACCACGGCATCGAGACCGCCGTCGACATCACCCTGGTCGGCCGCTACTACGAGCGCTTCGCGGACCACGCGGTGTCGGTCGCCAAGCGCGTGGTGTACCTGGTGACGGGTGAGCACGTGGCCGAGTTCGTGGCCGCCACCGAGGCCGCCGAGGCCGCGCCGCTCGACTGACCGCCGGTCGGGGCGCCGGTCCGGGCGTCGCTCCGGGCGTCGCTTCGTCGCTGCTCCGGACGCCGCTTCGTCGCCGCTCGGGGCGGCGTCGGTCCCGGCTCACCCCGGGGGTGAGTAAACCTGTGACGAGGGTGGTGCGGGCGCACGGGCATCCGTGCGCCCCACCACTGCGCGCCCGTTGACGCTCCGTCCGTTCGGCGGCTTCACTCGACATTGGGGGCACAGGACTGTGCCCGTCACTAGGAGGGAAGCTCGATGAAGGCCAACCCGACCCGACCGGCAACCGCCCGCGACACCGTCGAGCCATCCGCCCCGAAGCTGCTTCCGATCCTCGCGGCGGGCTGCGGCTGCGGACCGGGCTGCGGCTGCGGCTGCCAGTCCGGCGCGCCCTGCCAGTGCGGCGGCGCCGACGGCGGCTGCTGCGGCGGCCACTGAGCGCGACGCCGCCCGAGGAGTCCCCTGAGGTGCACGGCCCACCGGCGGTCGTGCACCTCGTTCGTTCTCCCGCCCGCCTCACGGCAGGCCTTCCCGCCGGTCAGAACCGGACGTCGGAGCAGGAGTAGAAGGCGTTCGCGGTGTCGGAGATCGTCCAGACCGCGACGACCACCTGGTGGCCGGTGCGCCCGCCCGGGACGGTCGCGGTGTGGCTGAGCGTGCTCGGCACCTGCTTCCCGCCGTACGGGACGGTCAGGAAGGGCGTCAGCTCCAGGTTGGCGCGGGTGACCGGCTGGCTCGCGTCGTAGCCCGGTTTGGTCATGTAGTACCGGAAGTCGCTGGTCGCGTGCCGGGCGGTGAACGTCCAGGTGAAGGTCAGCTGCTGGCCCGCCGTCACCGACGTGGTCGGCCAGGCGCCCCCGTGCGGGTCGTCCAGTTCGGCGAAGCGCGCGTTGCCGCCGGCACAGATGGTGCCGTCCGAGGGGCCGAGGGCCGGGAAGCCCTTGGGGCCCTCGACGCTCTGCGGCTCCCACTGGATGTCGCCGCAGTCCCACGGGACGCCGTCCACGTGGGTGTCGCAGAGTGCGGCCCGGCTGGGCGGGGTCGAGATCCAGCCGTGGGACGAGGCCGGGAAGGCGAGGGTCAGCGGGATCGCCAGCGCGGCGACGGCCGCCCCGACGATGTGGCGTGTGCGCATGGTGCTCCTCCGTGGGGGTGGATGGAGTGTGCGCCGGGGCGCAGACGAGCGCGTGGGGGTGCGGCGGCGGGACGCGGAGATCCCGGCATGGCTGCGCCGGTCCGGTGCGCTCACCGTAGGAGTCACCGACTGAGCCCGTCAATGGTCTGAACCATTTTCCCGCCTACTGCCCAACTCCCACACCGGGCAAGCAGGTTGGACCCGAACCGACCGAAAACGAACGAAGCCCCGCCGCCCGGTTCGACCGGGGGGCGGGGCCGTATCGGCAAGCGGCTTACTTCTTGCCCTGGTTCTTCACGGCCTCGATGGCGGCCGCGGCGGCCTCCGGGTCGAGGTAGCGGCCGCCCGGCGTGACGGGCTTGAAGTCGGCGTCCAGCTCGTACACCAGCGGGATGCCGGTCGGGATGTTCAGGCCGGCGATGGCCTCGTCGGAGACGCCGTCGAGGTGCTTGACCAGCGCGCGCAGGCTGTTGCCGTGGGCGGTGACCAGGACGGTCCGACCGGCGGCGAGGTCCGGGACGATGGCGTCGTACCAGTACGGGAGCATCCGCTCGACGACGTCCTTCAGGCACTCGGTGCGCGGACGCAGCTCGCTCGGGATCTCGGCGTAGCGGGCGTCGCCGGCCTGCGAGTACTCGGAATCGTCGGCCAGCACCGGCGGCGGGGTGTCGTACGAGCGGCGCCACAGCTGGAACTGCTCCTCGCCGAACTCGGCCAGGGTCTGGGCCTTGTCCTTGCCCTGGAGCGCACCGTAGTGGCGCTCGTTCAGCCGCCAGCTGCGGCTGACCGGGATCCAGTGCCGGTCGGCCTTGTCCAGGGCGATCTGCGAGGTGCGGATGGCGCGGCGCAGCAGCGAGGTGTGCAGCACGTCGGGGAGCAGGCCCTCGGCGGCCAGGAGCTCGCCACCGCGGGCGGCCTCCTTCTCGCCCTTCTCGTTGAGGTCGACATCGACCCAACCGGTGAACAGGTTCTTCTGGTTCCACTGGCTCTCGCCGTGACGGAGCAGGATGAGTCGGTACGTCGTGTCAGCCATGGCCCCCAGCTTAGTGGGGGCAGAAAAACCGCTGGTGGGGACCTACAAACGGTGGGTAATGTGTGCACCGCACATCTGACACTTACATGCGTCGGCTGACCGGGCCTGCCCCACCGCTCAGCGGACGCCTGCCCCCGGGAGCCCCCACATGCTCGTCGCCCTGGCCGCCAACCCCCGGATCCGAAGACTGGTGCAGGAGACGGTGGGCGGACTGCCACGGCAGTTCTGGTGGCTCTGGGTGAGCACGCTGGTGAACAAGCTCGGGGCGTTCGTCGTGACGTTCCTGGCGTTCTACCTGACCGCCGAGCGGGGGTACCCGGCCTTCTACGCGGGCCTGGTGGCCTCGCTGTTCGGCCTCGGTTCGGCCGTCGCGGCGATCCTCGCGGGCGTGCTGGCCGACCGGATCGGGCGCCGCCCCACCCTGCTCGGCGCCCAGCTCGGCACCGCGCTGTTCACCACCCTGCTCGGCTTCGCGGACGGCCAGGTGGCGATCGCCGCGGTGGCCTTCATGGTGGGCCTGTGCAACAACGCCACCCGGCCGCCCACCTCGGCGATCATCGCCGACCTGGTGCCGCCCGAGGACCGGGTCCGCGCGTACTCGCTGAACTACTGGGCGATCAACATCGGCTTCGGCCTCTCGGCCGCCGTCGCCGGCCTGATCGCCTCCCACGGTTACCTCACGCTCTTCCTGCTGGACGCCCTCACCACCGTGGTCTGCGCGGTGGTGATCTTCCTCCGGATCCCGGAGACCAGGCCGCAGGCCGTGCCCGGCCCGGCGGGCGGCTCCGCCGAGCCGCCGCTCAGCCTGCTCTCGGTGTTCCGGGACGCCCCGTTCATGGCGCTGGTCGGGCTGACCCTGATGCTCGCGCTGGTCTTCCAGCAGGGCAGCACCACGCTGGCCGTCGACATGGGCGCCGCCGGCATCGCTCCCGGCCAGTACGGCCTGGTCATCGGCCTGAACGGGCTGCTGATCGTGGTCCTGCAGATCCCGCTCACCCGCTGGATGGAGGGCCGCTCGCGCACCGGGCTGCTGATCACCAGCTGCCTGCTCACCGGCTGGGGCTTCGGGCTGGCCGCGCTGGCCGGGTCCTCGGCCTGGCTGTTCGCACTCTCGGTGGCCGTCTGGACCGTCGGCGAGATCCTCAACACGCCGGTGATGATGGGCCTGGTCGCCGAGCTGGCGCCGACCCACGGGCGCGGCCGCTACCAGGGCGTGCACAGCCTCTCCTGGTCGCTCGCCTCGTTCCTCGGCCCGGCGGGCGGCGGGCTGCTGCTCCAGTACGCCGGACCGGCGGTGCTCTGGACGGCCTGCGGGGTGGTCGGGACGGTCACCGCGCTCGGGTACGTGGTGCTGGCCCGCCGGACCGGCGCGGCGGGGCGCCGCCCGCCCGTGGTCACGGAGGTCCCGGCGCCCGCTCCGGCGGCGCCGCGGGCACCGACGGCACCGGTGCCCGTGGTGGAGCGGGCCGGGAAGGCTCCGGCCGACGCCTGACCGGAAGGACCGGAAGGACCGGAAGGACCGGAAGGCCGGAAGGGTCAGTCCGCGTCCGGGGCGTCCGCCGGCCGCTCCTTCGGGGCGGCCAGGTGGGCGAAGGCGGCCAGGTTGCGGGTGGACTCCCCGCGCTTGGTCCGCCACTCCCACTCCCGGCGGATCGCCGTGGCGAAGCCCAGCTCCAGCAGGGTGTTGAACGGCTGGTCCGCGTTCTCCAGCACCGTCCCGAGCAGCCGGTCCACGACCTGCGGGGTGAGCGCCTCCAGCGGCAGCCGGCCGGCCAGGTAGACGTCGCCGAGCGCGTCGATCGCGTAGCCGACGCCGTACAGCCTGGTGTTGCGCTCCAGCAGCCAGCGGTAGACGGCCTCGTGGTTCTCGTCCGGACGGCGGATCACGAAGGCGTTCACCGAGAGGGTGTGGTCGCCGACCCGCAGGGCGCAGGTGGTGCTCAGCTTCCGGGTGCCCGGGAGCGCCGCCACCAGCGTGTACGGGTCGGTGGCGGCCGGTTCCCAGGCCACCCCGGCGTCGTCCAGGGCGGTGCGCAGGAGGGTCAGGGCCTCGTCCTTGGTGCGGATTGCCATGGGGGTGACGTTACTCGCCGGTACCGGGCGGGCGCAGCCCCAGGCCGGTCGGCTCCGGGGCCGGGCGGCTCCGGGGCCGGTCGGCTCCGGGGCCGGCGCGCTCAGGCCAGTCGGCGCCGGGCCGCCGCCAGTCGGCCGGCCGGACGGGCCATGCTGCCGGCGTACACCTCGGCGGTGGTCGCCGCGGCGGTGTCCCAGCCGAAGTGGGCCGCGTGCCGGGCCGCCGCCTCGCCGCGCCGGGCCACCAGGGCCAGGTCGGTCACGTACGGCTCCAGCGCGTACGACCAGTTCACCGGGTCGTGGCCCTGCACCAGGGTGCCCGTCTCGCCGTCCCGCACCGCCACCGGCAGGCCGCCGACCGCGGCGGCCACCACGGGGGTGCCGCAGGCCTGCGCCTCCAGCGCGACCAGCCCGAAGGACTCGCTGTACGAGGGCATCACCAGCGCCGTCGCCGCCCGGTACCAGTCCGCGAGCTGCGGCTGGCCGACCGGCGGGTGGAACCGCACCACGTCGCAGATGCCCAGCTGGGCGGCGAGCTTGTGCAGGCTCTCCGGCCGGGCCAGCCCGGTGCCGGACGGGCCGCCGACCACCGGCACCACCAGGCGCTCGCGCAGCTCCGGGCGGCGGCCCAGCAGCGCGGCGACCGCCCGCAGCAGCACGTCCGGGGCCTTCAGCGGCTGGATCCGGCCGGCGAACAGCAGCACCGCGGCGTCCTGCGGCAGGCCCAGCCGGGCCCGGGCGGCGGCGGGCGTCCGCGGCCCGCCTGCGCGGAAGACGTCCAGGTTGACCCCGGGGTGGACGACGGCCAGCTGGTCCGGCCGGGCGGAGTAGTGCAGCGCCAGCTCGGCGGCCTCCTCGGTGGTGTTGGCGATCAGCCGGTCGGCCGCCTCCACCACCTGGGTCTCACCGATCACCCGGGCCGCGGGCTCGGGCGTGTCGCCCTCCGCCAGCGCGGCGTTCTTGACCTTCGCCATGGTGTGCATGGTGTGCACCAGCGGCACCCCCCAGCGCTGCGCGGCCAGCCAGCCGACCTGCCCGGAGAGCCAGTAGTGCGAGTGCACCAGGTCGTAGTGGCCGGGGCGGTGGCCCGCCTCCGTCCGCAGCACCCCGTGGGTGAAGGCGCACAGCTGGGCCGGCAGGTCCTCCTTGACCAGGCCCTCGTACGGCCCGGCGGTGACGTGGCGGACCAGCACGCCCGGGGCCAGCTCGACCGTCGGCGCGTCGTCCGAGCAGATCGACCGGGTGAACACCTCGACCTCGATGTTGAGCTCGGCCAGGCGCTTGGCCAGCTCGACGATGTAGACGTTCATCCCGCCGGCGTCCCCGGTGCCGGGCTGGTGCAGCGGCGAGGTGTGGACGCTCAGCATGGCGATCCGGCGCGGGCGGCGGCGGCCGGGAACGAGCGCCTGGAGCCGGCCGCGCGCGGGGACGGCGGGCTGGGCACGGCGTACCGAACGGACGGGGTGCTGGATCACCTGGCTGAAGCCTCCTCTGTGCTGCCCGTCGAGGCGATCCGTACCCGGGCCGCCCGTTGTCCGGTGTGCGCTGCCCCGTCCGGGCACACATCACCACCAGTGTGCCAACCACACGGACCGCGTTCGGCATTCCCGACTCCTCCCACCGGCCGGGGCGGCCGTCATCGCCCCAGGTCAGCGCGGTGCCGCCGGCGGCCCGACTACCCTTCTGGGCATGGCTGCCTCCTTCGACCCCGTTCCCGCCGCGCCCGCCCGCGGACGGACCGGACGCCCGGTGGGGACGGTCACCCGGGGCACCACCAACACCAACCGGCTGCGCCGGATGGACCGCTGGATCGCCCACACCCTCGGCCGCGCGCTGCGCGCCGCCGGGCGCCCGCCGGTCGCGGTGGACCTCGGCTACGGCGCGGCGCCGTGGACCGCCGTCGAACTGGCGGGGCGGCTGCGCACGGTGCGGCCGGACGTCCGGGTGGTCGGGATCGAGATCGAGCCGGAGCGGGTCGCCGCCGCGCTGCCGTACGCCGAGCCGCCGCTGCTCACCTTCCGGCGCGGGGGCTTCGAGGTGCCGCTGGACGGCGGCGCGCCGGCCCAGCTGATCCGGGCCGCCAACGTGCTGCGGCAGTACGACGAGTCGGCGGTGGCCGGGGTGTGGGCGCGGCTGTGCGCGCGGCTCGCCCCGGACGGGCTGCTGGTCGAGGGCACCTGCGACGAGATCGGGCGGCGGCACGTCTGGGTCGCGCTCGGCCCGGAGGGGCCCCGGACGGTGACCTTCGCGGCCCGGCTGGGCGGCCTCGGCCAGCCCTCCGACCTGGCCGAGCGACTGCCGAAGGCACTGATCCACCACAACGTGCCCGGGCGGCCGGTGCACGCCTTCCTGACCGACTTCGACCGGGCCTGGGCGGCGGCCGCGCCGTACGGGGCGTTCGGGGCGCGCCAGCGCTGGGTGGCGGCCTGCACGGCGCTGGCGGGCAGCTGGCCGCTGGTGGACGCGCGCGGACGGTGGCGGCAGGGCGAGGTCACGCTGCCCTGGTCGGCGCTCGCGCCGTAGCGACGGCCGACTTCGAACCGGCGGGTACGGGAGCGCGTACGTGCCCGCGAGCGCCGGAGCTGGTGAGCGATCCGGTGCATTCACTCGAACGAGTTATCGAATATCTCTGGCGCGTTGACGCCTCGGCACGCCACCATGGACCCGGCCGAGCGGCGACACCACACGCCGCTCGGCCCGCGCCACGCTCCGCCCGACCGGTCAGGCGTCCCGCTCGGACAACTCCCGCCGGGCCCGCTCGAACACCTCGTACATCTCCGACCCGAACAGCACGAACCGCACCTCCGCCAGCTCCGCGCCCGCCTCCGCGTCACCGCCCTCCAGCACCGCCACGACGGTGCCGAGCGCGATCCGGGCCGCGTCCGCCGGCGGCCAGCCGTAGATCCCGGCCGACACGGCCGGGAAGGCCACCGTGCGCGCGCCGAGCGCCGCCGCGGTGCGCAGCGACTCGCGATAGCAGGAGGCCAGCAGCTCCGCCCGCTCCTCGTACTCCTCCGCCCGGTACACCGGCCCGACGGTGTGCACCACCCACCGGGCCGGCAGCCGTCCGGCCGCCGTCGCCACCGCCCGACCGATGGGCAGCCCCCTGCCCCAGTGCGAGGCGCGCAGTCGGCGGCACTCCTCCAGGATCTGCGGCCCGCCCTTGCGGTGGATCGCGCCGTCCACCCCGCCACCGCCCAGCAGGGACGAGTTGGCGGCGTTCACCACCGCGTCCACGGGCTGTTCCGTGATGTCACCCTCCACCAGGGTGATCCGCTCCACCATCGCCCGCTCCCTCCCCCGGGCCGCCCGGCGGCCGCCGGGACGGGAACCGGGTCATCGTCCGAGTCCAGTCACCACACCGCCGCCGGCGTGGCAATAACCACAACGGCGCCGGTCGGTCAGAGAAATCCCCGGAGATCACGTTATGGTCGCGAGAAGTTCCCTGACGCGCGGTGCCAGGCGGGCACTGCGGGCGGACGCCGACCGTTACGCAGTCGGGGAAAGGGAGGAACCACCGATGCCCGCAACGGGAGACGGGCGGGCACCTGGTGCCGCGGACCTGCCGGGCGCCCTCGACGGCGCCCCCGTCGGCCATGCCCGCAGCCGCGCCACGACCGGACCGGCCACGGCGGCTCCCCCGATACCCCACCCCCGCTCGCGGGCCGCGCACGCCTCCCACCCGTCCCACATCGCCGACCCGGCCGGCCCCGCGGCGACGGACGGGCCCGCCGACGGCGCGCCGCTGCGACTGCTGGTCATCGAGGACGACGCCTCGGACGCCCAGCTGATCAAGGCCGCGGTCGCCGACAGCGGCACCTCGATCGAGATCCACTGGGCCCGCGGCCTGGACCAGGCCACCGAACTGCTCGCCCCGCCCGCGCCCTGGGCCCGGCGCGGGCGCTCCCGCACCCCCGAGTTCGGCTGCGTGCTGCTCGACCTCGCCTCGCCCGCCGACCTGCCCCACCCCTCCGACTCCTCGGACGGGCTGGAGGGCCTGCACGAACTGCTCCGCCGGGCCCCGCACACCCCGGTCGTGGTGCTCACCGACGCCGCGGGGGCCGAACTCGGCGCGGCCGCCGTCGCGGCCGGCGCGCAGGACTTCCTGCTCAAGCACGAGACCGACGGCCCGCTGCTCGCCCGCGCCCTGCGCTACGCCGTCGAGCGCAAGCGCGCCGACGAGTCCCAGCGCCGCCTGGTCGAGGCCGAGTTGCGCGGCCAGGAGAACGCCCGCCTCCAGCGCCACCTGCTGCCCACCCCGCTGCTCGACGGCGCCGGGCTCTCCTTCACCCGGCGCTACCGCCCGGGCCGCCGCCGCGCGCTGCTCG
This sequence comes from Kitasatospora sp. NPDC005856, assembly GCF_040629945.1. Taxonomy (NCBI): domain Bacteria; kingdom Bacillati; phylum Actinomycetota; class Actinomycetes; order Kitasatosporales; family Streptomycetaceae; genus Kitasatospora; species Kitasatospora sp. NPDC005856. Next base: position 102,448 of record NZ_JBEXWT010000013.1, read on the forward strand.
GCGGCGACTTCTACGACGCCGTGCGCACCGACGACGGCACCGTCCACGTCGTGATCGGCGACGTCTGCGGCCACGGCCCGGACGAGGCCGCGCTCGGCGTCGCGCTCCGGATAGCGTGGCGCACCCTGGTCTTCGCCGGGCTCACCGGCGAGACCCTGCTCACCACCCTCCAGCACGTGCTGGAGCACGAGCGGCGCAGCGACGAGATCTTCGCGACGCTCTGCATGCTGGTCATCGAGCCCGCTAGGTCCGGCAGCGACCTCGACTCGCTCGGCGCCGGCGAGCGGGCCCGGCTCTACCTCGCCGGGCACCCGGCGCCGCTGCTGCTCGGCCGGGACCACGGGCCGATCACCCTGCCCTCCGACCTCGCCGGGCCCGCGCTCGGTCTGCTGCCGTGCCACGACGGGCAGGCTGCCTGGCCCGCCCACGAGGTCGAACTGCGGCCCGGCTGGCGGCTGTTGCTCTACACCGACGGGCTGATCGAGGGCCGGGTCGGGGCCGGATCCCGCCGCCTGGGCCAGGACGGGCTCGCGGACCTGGTCGGCGACCACCAGGCCGCCGGGCTGACCCGGGGGCGGCTGGTCGACAGCGCCATCGCGGAGGTCGAGGAGCTGAACGGCGGGGCGCTGACCGACGACGTCGCGGTGCTGCTGCTGGAGCGCAACCCGGTGCAGCTGGTCCTCGGCTGACGGACCGGCAGCGGCCGAGCAGCCCGACGCACGGCCGGACGCACGGCCGGACACGCGGCCGGACACGCGGCCGGACATGCGGCGGCCCGGGCGGGTGAACTCCCCGCCCGGGCCGCCGCGTTGTCCGCCGACGTGGCTACCAGGGCCCGTACGGACCGGTGTTGCTCCGACCGCCCCGGCCGCCACCACCACCGGTCAGCGCGCGGATCGCCGGGCGGACGTCCACCACGTAGACGATCGACGCGACCAGACCGGCCAGGGTGCCGATGCCGGTGAAGAAGTTCACCCCGAACAGGAGGTCCCAGCCGAAGGAGATCGCCAGGATCGCCACCCAGAAGCCCTTGGTCTTCTTGTCGGCCGCCCGGTAGGCGTCCTCCCGGCGGGTGGCCGCGTCGGCCAGGGCGAACAGCTTGTAGGCGAGGATGGCGATGGTCGCCCACCAGATCGGGTTCAGATAGGAAAAGGCCAGAATCTGCAACACTCCGACCATTTCGATCTCCTCTGCTCTCGGCTCCGGCACTGCGCCCGCCGTCCATCCTGGCACGACGACCGTCCGCGACGGGGTCAACGTCCCACGGTCACCTGCTGCGCCCCCGGGGGCGCCACGTCACTCCGCCGCGTCGGCGGCGCCCTTGCGGGCCCGGGCGGACTTCCTCGGGGCGGGCTCGGCCTCGACCGGTTCCGCGGTCGGCTCGGACGGTTCCGCGGTCAGCTCGACCGGTTCCGCGGCCGGCTCGGACGACTCGGCCTCGTCCGAGGCGCCCGGACGGGCCTTGTCCACCACGACCTTGCCGCGCTCGGCCAGCTCGTCGTACGTCTCCTTGGCCTTCACCGCCAGCTCGACCGCGCGGGCCACCTGCTGCAGCGCGAAGCCCTGGGCCCGCTCCTGCAGGGCCTTGATGTCCGTCGGCAGGGTGGTGACCGTCTCGGTGACCTTGGCCTGCGCCCCGGTCAGCAGCGACTGCGCCTCCTGGAAGGTGGCGGCGGCCTTCTCCTGCGCACCCTTGCGGTCCGCCGCCAGCGCCTCGACCCGGCCCGGCACCTCGCGCAGCTTCTCGTACGCGAGGTCCCCGGCGCCGGCCAGGGCGTACAGCGGGGTCGGGTCGCTGAGGGTCTTCTTGATCTCGTCGGTGATGGGCATGGTTACCGGTCCTCCCGGTGGGTGTTCTGGGTGGCTGGGCCGTCGGCCGACGGGGTGGAAGCCGATGCGGCGTTCTCCTTGAGGAAGGCGTCGTAGACCGCGAGCAGCGCCTGCTTCTGCTGCTCGTTGATCAGCGGATCGGCCAGGATCGAGGCCCGCAGTTCCAGGCCCTCGCCCCGCCGCTCCTCCAGGATCCCGGCCTGGACGTACAGCGTCTCCGCCGAGATCCGCAGCGCCTTGGCGATCTGCTGGAGGATCTCCGCGCTCGGCTTGCGCAGCCCGCGCTCGATCTGGCTGAGGTACGGGTTGGACACGCCGGCGGCCTCCGCCAGCTGCCGCAGCGAGTACTGGGCGTTGCGGCGCTGCTCGCGGATGTACTCGCCCAGCGAGCCGACGTTCAGTGAGGCCATGCGGACAGCCTGCAACACCCCGCTTGCAAATGCAAGCAGGGTGCTAGCGGCAGCAAACGCGCGCACCGTCGGGGCCCGGCCGGGGGCCCGGCGGACCGGATGGTCAGGCCGGGTGGTCAGGCCAGATGGTCGAGGAGGAGCTCGATGAGCCGTTCGGGGGTGCGCAGCGGGAGGTAGTGGTCGGCGTCCGGGACGAGGTGGCCGCGGGCCCCGGGGATGTCCTCGGCGAGTCGCCGGGCGATGGCCGCGATCTCCGGGTGGTCGCGGTCGCCGTGGACGACCAGGGTGGGCGCGGTGACGGTGGCGAGGAGCGGCTCGGCCGCCCGGGCCGGGGCGCCGGCGAGGTGGTGCTCGCTGACGATCCGGCGGGCCGCGTTCTCCTCGACCATCGTCGCGATCAGCTCGCCGCCCGGTGCGCCGCGCCCCAGGGCGGCCCAGACCGAGAGCTCCAGCTCCGCCAGCGCGGCCGCGTCGCCACGGCGCCGGGCCTCGGCGTAGGCGGTGGTCTCCGGGGACGGCGGCCAGTCGTGGCCGCTGACCGAGGCGCCGATCAGGGCGAGCGAGGCCACTCGGTCGGGGTGGGCGAGGGCGAAGTCCAGCGCGGTCTCCCCACCCATGCTCAGGCCGACCAGCGCGGCGCCGGGCAGGCCGAAGTGGTCCAGTACGGCGCCCAGGTCCGCGAGGTCGTCGAAGGCCTGCTCCGGCGTGCCGGAGCGGCCGAGGCCGCGGGCGTCGTAGCGGATCACGTCGTGGTGGCGGGAGAGCGCCGGAACGACGGCGTCCCACAGCCGGGAGTCCATGCCGGAGCCGTGCAGCAGCACCACCGGGCTGCCGGCGCCCCGGCGCTCCGCCCACAGCCGGCCGCCGCCGGGGGCCGGGACGTGGACCACGGAGACGTGCTCCGCGGGGCCCTGTTCCGCGGAGGCGCGCTCCGAAGGGACGAGGGCGTCGGGGGCGAGGGCGCCGGGGGTGGTGGCATCGGGCTGCGGGCTCATGCGGTGATCCTTCCAGAGGCCCGGCGGGGCCGGCCGGTCAGTTCGCCTCGGGCAGCCGGATCGGCATCAGGACCGAGAAGGTGCCCGAACGACCGGGCGAGCGGACGGCCAGCGGGGCGATCGGGCCGCCGAGTTCGAGGAGCAGCTGTCCGGGCAGCCCCGCGTCGAGGGCTTCGAGCAGGAAGTCCCGGTTGACGGCCAGTCGGTAGCCCTCGGGGGCCGGGTCCTCGGCGACGGCCAGGCGGCCGTCGCCGGTCAGGGTCAGCACGGTGACTTCGCAGTCGGCGCCGTCCGGGCCGGAGGGCAGGGTGCGGGTGGCACCGGCCGCCACGGCCGCCCGCAGTTCGGCGGCGGGGAGGCTGATCCGGTGCTCCGGTTCGAGCCGGGTGACGGCCCGGTGGTCGGGGTAGTCGAAGGCCGGCGCGGCACCCTCGATCCGGTGCTCCCCCGCCTCGACCCGCAGCGTTCCGTCCCCGAGGGTGAGCGCGACCTCCGCCGCGCCCGCGCCGAGAAGCGCGCGCAGTGCGTCCACCAGCGCGGTCGGGACGACCGTGCCGGCCACCGGCCGCTCGGGCGCGCCGCCGGTGGCCGGCACCTCGGCGAGGGCCATCCGGTAGCGGTCGGTGGCGACCAGGCGCAGCACCGGGCCGTCGGGCTCGAAGAGCACGCCGGCGAGCGCGGGCAGCTCCGGGTCCGCGCCGACCGCGAAGCGGACCGCGTCCAGGGCGGCCGCGAGCCCTTCGGCCGGGACGGTGAGCCGGAGCCCGGCGGGGGTGGTGGTCATCGGCTGCTCCCTCTGGTCGATCATCGCCTGGATCAGGGAGAGCTCGCGGCGGGCGTCGGCGAGGCCGTCCTCGAGACGGCGCAGGTGCGCGTCGAGCACCTGCCGGGCCTGCCCGCTGCCGGGGGCGGCGCCGAGCACGGCGCGGATGGCCGTCAGCGGCAGGCCGACCCGGCGCAGCCGGGCCAGCAGCCGGGCGTCGGCGAGCTGGCCGGGCCGGTACCAGCGGTAGCCGGTGCGCGGATCGACCCAGGCAGGGGTGAGCACCCCGGCGCCGTCGTAGTAGCGCAGGGTGCCGACGCCCAGGCCGCTGGCGCGGGCCAGTTCGCCGATGCTGTGCAGCTCGCTCTCCATGCCGGTGACTCTGCGGGCTCGACCTGGTCGAGGGTCAAGCCCGGTCGGCCCGGCCGTCGCCGTCTTCGTCGCGGCCGTCGCGGCCGTCGCCGTCGGAGGCAGGGCGGCCGAGGTGCGCCAGCTTCTGCGGGTTGCGGACGCTGCGGATCTCGGCGATCCGCACGGTGCCGTCGGGCTGTTCGGCGAATTCGAACACCGAGACGGAGTCGACGGCTCCGTCCATGGTGATCATCAGACCGGCCTCGCCGTTGACCAGCACCGGACGGGCGCCGGCCCCCTCGCCGAGCTTCTGCAGCACCCCGAGGACGAAGCGGGCGACGTTCTCGGCGCCGACGAGCGGCCGCAGCGCGGCGCGGATCACCCCGCCACCGTCCGTCCAGCCGGTCACGTCGGGGGCGAGCAGCTCGAGCATCCGGTTGAGGTCGCCGCCGACGCAGGCCGCCAGGAACTCGTCGGTGGCGCGGCGGCGCAGCTCGGGCGGGGCGTCGTAGCGGGGCCGGCGGGCGCGCACGTGCGCCCGGGCCCGGCTGCCGACCTGACGGCAGGCGGCCTCGGTGCGGTCCAGGGCCTCGGCGATCTCCTGGTAGGAGAATCCGAAGGCCTCCTTGAGCACGAACACCGCCCGTTCCAACGGGGACAGGCTCTCCAGCACCACCAGCAGGGCCAGCGAGACGGTCTCGGCCCGCTCGACGCCGTCGGGCGCGTCCGGCTCGGTGACCAGCGGCTCGGGCAGCCAGGGGCCGACGTAGGACTCGCGGCGGACGGCGGCCGAGTCCAGCTTGTTGAGCGCGAGGTTGGTGACCGTACGGGCCAGGAAGCCGCCGGGGCTGGCGACCGGGCCGGTGACGCCGCTCCAGCGCAGCCAGGTGTCCTGGACCAGGTCCTCGGCGTCGGCGACGCTGCCGAGCATCCGGTAGGCGATGCCGAAGACCATCCGCCGGTGCTGCTCGAAGTCGGCCAGCCGGGCGTCGGCCGGCGGCACGTCGTGGGTGTCGCTCACCCGTGCGACGCTACCGCACGGTAGCCGCCGCGCTCAGCCCCGGAAGGCCTCGTAGGCGGGGGCGAGCACGGCGGCGAGGTCGCGGCCGCGCACGGTGATGCCGGCGCGGCCGAGGCGGCGCAGCGAGGGCTCGTCCGGGCCGTCCTCCTGCTCGGCCGGCGCGGGGCGCAGGGTGAACTCGCCGCGCCAGTAGGCGGCGACGTTGACCACGGGCGGTTTCGGTTCGTCGGTCACGCGTCCTCCTCGGCCACGGCGTCCTCCCGGGTGAGGGCGACCAGCTCGCGCAGCGCCTCGACCGGCAGGTCGGTGAGCCAGCGCTCCCCCTCCCCCACCACCGTCTCGGCCAACGAGCGTTTGGCGGCGAGGAGTTCGTCGATCCGCTCCTCGACGGTGCCGACGCAGACCAGCCGGCGGACCTGGACGTCCCGGCGCTGGCCGATCCGGAAGGCCCGGTCGGTGGCCTGCTCCTCGACCGCCGGGTTCCACCAACGGTCCAGGTGGATCACCTGGTTGGCGGCGGTCAGGTTGAGGCCGGTGCCGCCGGCCCGCAGCGAGAGCAGGAACACCCGCGGCCCGTCCGGGGACTGGAAGCGCTCGACCAGTTCCTCGCGGCGCGCCCGGGGCAGGCCGCCGTGCAGGTAGAGCACCTCCTCGCCGAGCCGGCGCCGCAGGTACGGGCGGAGCATCGCGCCGAACTCGGCGTACTGGGTGAAGACCAGCGTGCGGTCCCCCTCCGCCAGGGCCTCCTCCAGCAGTTCGGCCAGCCGGGCGACCTTGCCCGAGCGTCCGCCCACCGCCGAACCGTCGTGCAGCAGTTGGGCCGGGTGGTTGCAGACCTGCTTGAGCTTGCCGATCGCGGCGAGCACCGTGCCGCGCCGCTCCACGCCCCGGATGCCCTCGACCCGGCGCAGCAGGTCGGCGACCACGGCCTGGTAGAGACCGGCCTGCTCGGCGGTGAGACTGCACCAGACGGTCATCTCCTGCTTGGCGGGCAGCTCGGCCGCCACCGCCGGGTCGGACTTGACCCGGCGGAGCACGAACGGGGCGGTGCGGCGGCGGAGTTCGGCGGTGCGCTCGGGACTGCGGTGCAGCTCGACCGGGATCGCGTAGCGCTCCTTGAAGCGCTCGGCCGGGCCGAGCAGGCCCGGGTTGGCGAAGTCCAGGACGGCGTGCAGTTCGGAGAGCCGGTTCTCCACCGGAGTGCCGGTGAGCGCGATCCGGTGCCGGGTGACGGGCAGCGCGCGGATCGCCCGGGACTGCGCGGTGCCGGTGTTCTTGACGTGCTGGGCCTCGTCGGCGACCACCCGGCGCCAGCGGATCGCGCGCAGGGCGGCGAGGTCGCGCTGGACCAGCCCGTAGGTGGTGATGACGAGGTCCACGCCGCTGACGGCGGCGGCGAGCCGCTCCGCGTCGAGGCGGCCGGCGCCGTGGTGGACGTACCGCCGCAGGCCGGGGGCGAAGCGCTCGGCCTCGCGCTGCCAGTTGCCGACCAGGGACATCGGGCAGACCAGCAGGGTGGGGCCGCTCTCCGCCCCCTCCGTCTGCTCCGCCGCCTCCGCCTTCTCGGAGGCGAGCAGGGCGAGCGTCTGGACGGTCTTGCCGAGGCCCATGTCGTCGGCCAGCACGGCGCCGAGGCCGAGCCCGGACATGGTCCGCAGCCAGGCCAGCCCGCGTTCCTGGTACGGGCGCAGCACGGCCCGGAAGTCCGCCGGCAGCTCCGGGGCGGGGGCGGCGCCGGCCTGCCCGGCGAGCAGCTCGCCGAGCGGGCCGTCGGCGCGCACCGAGGTGACCGGCAGCCCGGCGACCGTCGCCTCCGGGTCGAGGGCGAGCCGCAGCAGCTCGCCGGCGGCGAGCACGCCGTCGCGGCGGTCGGCGAGGAAGGCGAGCGCGGCGGCGATCTGGTCCGGGTCGGCCTCCAGCCAGGTGCCGCGCACCCGGACCAACCCCTCCTTGGCGGCGGCGAGTTCGGCCAGTTCCCGCTCGGTGAGCGGATCCCCTTCCGGGCCGAGCGCGGCCTGCCAGCGGAACGCGACCACGGCGTCCCGGTCCACCTGGGCGGTGACCGCGAGCGAGCCGGGCGCGGGCGGGGTGGTGGCGCGCAGGGCGAGCCCGAGCCGGGGGCGGCGGCGCCACCAGGCGGGCAGCAGCACCCCGAAACCGCCCTCGGCGAGGACGGGCGCGGCGGTGCGCAGGAAGTCGAGCGCGCCGGCCCGGTCGAGCGGCAGGGCGGACGGGCGGGAGCGGTGGCGCAGCCCGTCCAGGGCGGGCCAGCGGTGGGCGGCGCGGGCGAGTTCGGCCACCAGGACGTCGACCGGGTCGGCGGCCTTGCGGGCGAGCGCGGCGTGGGCGGCGCCGCCCTCGTGCAGGTCGGCGGCGCGGACCAGTAGGGAGGGCTCGTCCACGGCCTGGAGCAGGAACTCCAGCCGCCAGGCGTCGTCGGAGGGGCGGCCCTCGGCGTCGTCCGGGTCGGGGCCGAGCGGCTCGACCAGGCGGAAGCAGAGCCGCAGCGCGGGGTCGACGGGCTCGGCGGCGGCGTACCAGGCGCCGAGCCGGCGGCGCAGTTCGGCGAGCTCCTCGGGCGGGGAGCCGTCGAAGCCGGCGTCGGGGGCGGTGAGGGCGCGCAGCCAGCGTTCGGCGACGGCCTCCTCCGATCCGGCCCCGTCCCCGGCCGGGAGGAGGGGTGGGGTGTCCGCCAGCGCGGCCCGGGCCTCGGCGTCCACCAGGGCTCCCAGGGCGGCGTCCAGCAGCGCCTCGCCGTCGTCGGCGCCGTGCGGCCACTCCCCCAGCAGGACGGGCGGGCAGCCCGCGGCCAGGGCGGCGGCCTCCCGGCGCCCGGCCGGGGTGAGGTCGGGCCGCCACCGGGCCTGCGGGCGGCCGTCGGCGCCGGTCACGGGCAGCGGCTGGACCCGGCCGCGCCCGACCGTCCGCCAGGCGACGTCGTGCACCCCGGTGAGCCAGCGCAGCGAGGGGCCGTGGACCACCTCCACCCGCCCGGCACCGGGCAGCTCGCTGCTGGTGACGGCCCAGGCCGGGTCGAAGACCTCCCCGAGCAGCTGGGCGGCGGCCCCGGCCCCGAAGATCAGGGCCGGCACCCGCCAGGGGGCGAGCACGGCGCCGCCTCGCGGCGGGGTGACCGGCAGGTCGGGCGAGGGCGCGGGGACGGTGCCGACGGTGGGCAGCAGCAGGGTGGCCCAGCGCTCGGGGGCCTGCCCGGCGAGCCAGCCGAGGCCCGGGCCGATGCCGCCGAGCACGGCGGACAGCTCCCCGGCCGGGCAGGCGTAGGGGTGGGCGCGCGGGGCGGGCCGGTCGGGGTGTGGTTCGACGGCGCCGGGGTGGGCGCGGGCGTCCTCGGCCCAGAGCGCCAGGTGCCCGTCCGCCCGCCAGAGCGCGTGCAGGACGAACATCGGGGGCCTTCCGGGCGGGGTGGGACCGTCCTTCGCAGCCTATCCGGGAGGGCCGACAGGTGGGTCGACCGAGACGTCCGGAGGACCCCGGGGAGCCATGGTTGAAAGTTGAACGAAGTTGTCCTACAGTGGAGCCAACAAGTTGAAGCCTAAACAACCGGCTTCGAACCAAGGAGGAAGCCATGGGCCTGTTCAACCGCACCAAGACCGTCACCGCCCCCACCGCGGCCGCCGTCCGGACCCCGGCCGGCCCGGACCTCGCCCACCTGACCGGCGACTGGGCCGTCGACAGCACCCACAGCGAGATCGGCTTCTCGGTCCGCCACGCGATGGTCACCAACGTCAAGGGGCGCTTCACCGAGTACGACGGCAAGCTGCACCTGGACGGCACCCACCCCGGCAACTCCTCGGCCGAGCTGGTGATCAAGGTCGCGAGCGTCGACACCAACCAGGCCCAGCGCGACGAGCACCTGCGCACCGGCGACTTCTTCGCCGTCGACACCCACCCGGAGATCCGCTTCCGCAGCACCTCCGCGCAGCTGGTCCACGGCGACTCGTACCGGATGACCGGCGACCTCACCATCAAGGGCACCACCCGCCCGGTCGTGCTGGACCTGGAGTACACCGGCAGCGCCACCGACGCGTACGGCGCCGACCGGGTCGGCTTCGAGGGCAAGGCCGTCGTCGACCGCACCGAGTTCGGCCTGACCTACAACGCCGCGCTGGAGACCGGCGGCGTGCTGATCGGCGAGAAGGTCAAGCTCAGCTTCGACATCTCCGCCGTCAAGGCGGCCTGAGCCGGCCTCGCCCACGAGCACCGCCCCTGCCCTTCCCCCCGGGGCAGGGGCGGTCTTCAACCGCCCCGAAGCGGTTCCCCCCGTACCGCCGCCGACCGGAGGCTCCCCCGTTCCGCCGCCGGCCGGCGGCTCCCCCGTTCCGCGCCCGGCCGGCGGCTTCGCCCTACCCCCGCGGCAGCAGCGCCGCGTCCGCCGGGGGCAGCCAACCGCCCGGCGGGCGACGCAGCCAGCCCCCGGCGGCACCGAGCGCACCGGCCGCGGCGGCCAGCGCCCGCAGCCCCGGGTGACGCTCGCCGGGCCGGTGCACCAGGCTGACCAGGCTCAGCGGCACCGGTTCCACCAGCGGCACGTTCACCGTCCCCGGGATCCGCGGGCCGCCGACCGTGGTCAGCATCGGATCGCCGTGCCGGGCGAGGTAGCGGGCGGTCTCGTCCACACCCACCGGCGGCACGTACGGCGCGGCCGCCGTCAGGCCGTGCTCCCGCAGCAGCCTGGTCCCGAGGTCGGCCCACTCGGTGGTGGCCGGGTTGCCCGCGCAGACGTCGACGGGGTGCCCGGCCAGGTCGGCCGGCCGCAGGGCGGAGCGGTCCGCCAGCGGATGGGTGTCCGCCATCATCACCGAGATCCGCTCCAACCGCACCGGCAGCTGGACGAGTTGACCGCGCACCGCGGTGGGCAGCCCGGCGAAGCGGCCGAACGAGGCGTCCAGCCGGTGGGCCAGCAGTTCGACGGCCGCCGCGGCCAGTCCGCCGTGGAAGCGGGCCAGCAGGTCGCCCTCCGGCCAGGCGGCGCGGGCCCGTTCGAGCACCCGGTCGGCGGTGAGGTCCGGGCCCGTGACGTCGCTGTTGAGATCGACCAGCAGCGGCCGGACGGTGGCCCCGGATCCGCCGGCGGCCTCGGCGAGGATCTCGTCGTGCAGGGCCAGGAACCGGCGCGCCCGCGGCAGCAACCCCCGCCCGGCCGGGGTGAGTTCGACGCTGCGGGTGGTGCGGGTGAACAGCGCGTCGCCGAGCAGCCCCTCCAGGGTCCGGACGTCCCGGCTGAGCGCCTGCTGGGCGATGTGCAACCGCTCGGCGGCCCGGCCGAAGTGCAGGGTCTCGGCGGTCGCGACGAAGCCGCGGAGCAGACGGGGGTGCAGGTCACGGGGCATGGGCGGCAGATTAACAACAGCGTGTTGTGAGTGCGGCGAAACAGGTGTTGGACGGCCGCCCGCCCCCGGCGCCAGGCTGTGAGCACCCCCCTTCCCCCTGCTCACAGGAGCCCGATGCCCTCGCGCGCCTTCCTCGCCTCCTACCGGCGGCTGTTCTCGGCCCCCGGCGCCGCCGCCTTCACCCTCGCCGGGCTGCTCGGCCGGCTGGCGCTGTCGATGAACGGCGTCGCCCTGGTGGTGCTGCTCTCCGAGCGGCGCGGCTCGTACGGGCTGGCCGGAGCGGTGTCGGCGGTCGGACTGGTCGCGGGCGCGGTCGGGATGCCGCTGATCGGACGGCTGGTGGACCGGTACGGACAGGCGAGGGTGACGGTACCGGCCGCGCTGTACAACGCCGTTCCGCTGACCGGGCTGCTGCTCTGCGTCCGGCTCGGCGCGCCCGACTGGGCGCTCCTCCTCTGCTCCGCGGCCTGCTCGGCGGCACCCAACCTCGGCGGCATGGCCCGCTCCCGCTGGGCGCACCTGTACCGGGACGACCCGGCCGCCCGGCACCTGGCCAACTCCCTGGAGCAGGCCCTGGACGAACTCTGCTTCATGGCCGGCCCGGTGCTCGCCATGCTGCTCTGCACCACGCTCGCCCCGGAGGCCGGACTGATCACCGCCGGTGCCCTCGGCACCACCGGCGCCCTGCTGTTCGCCGCCCAGCGGCGCACCGAACCCCCGCTGCCCGCCGCCGCGGCGCAGGGACGGGAGCCGGCCGGCCCGCGGCACGGCTCCCCGCTGCGGGTGCCCGGGCTGCGGGTGCTGGTGCTGACCTTCCTGGCGACCGGCATGGTCTTCGGCGCGACCGAGATCACCACCGTGGCGTACGCCGACGCGCTCGGCCACAAGGCCTCGGCCGGACTGCTGCTGGCCCTGGTCGCGGCCGGCTCCTGCGTCGCGGGGCTGCTGTTCGGGCTGCTGACCCCGCGCCGGGCACCGGGCACCCGGTTCCTGCTCGGCGTCACCGCGATGGCCTCGGTGCTGCTGCTGCCGCTCGCCGCCGGACTGGGCGGGGCCGGTCTCGGGCTGCTCGGCGTGGCGCTGTTCGCGGCCGGCACCGCCACCGCGCCGACCATGGTGACCGGGATGACGCTGGTCCAGGAGCTGCTGCCGCAGAGGCAGTTCAACGAGGGCATGGCGATGGCGGTGTCCGGCATCGTGGTCGGCATCTCGGCCGGGGCGGCGCTCGCCGGGACGGTCGCCGAGCGGACCGCTCCGGGCACCGGCTACGCCCTGCCCGCCGTGGCCGCCGGGCTCGCGCTGCTGATCGCGCTGGCGGGGCGGCGGCACCTGCCGGCGCGCTCGACCCAAGGCTCGGCCCAGGACGGGGCGAGGGGCGGGGCCCAGGGCCGGACACAGGGCGGGGCGCCGGAAAATGCCGAGCCGATTGTCAGTCCCACCCTCTAACGTCGAGGCATGGGGGAAATCACCTACGTCCGAGGCGATGCCACCACGCCCCAGGGCAAGGGCGTGAAGGTGATCGCGCACGTCTGCAACGATCTCGGCGGCTGGGGCAAGGGCTTCGTGCTCGCGCTCTCCAGACGCTGGCCCGAACCCGAGGCCGCGTACCGACGCTGGCACCGGGAGCGGGCGAAGAACGACTTCGGCCTGGGCGCCGTCCAGCTGGTGCCGGTCGGTCCGTACGTCTGGGTGGCCAACCTGGTCGGCCAGCGCGGTATCCGCACGGGGCGCTCCACCGGGGTGCCGGTGCGGTACGAGGCGATCGACACCGGGCTGGCCGCGCTCGGCGGGCACGCGCTCCGGCTCGGCGCCTCCGTCCACATGCCGCGGATCGGCTGCGGCCTGGCGGGCGGGCGCTGGGAGCGGGTCGAGCCGCTGGTCACCGCCCGGCTGACGGCCCGGGGCATACCGGTGACCGTCTACGACGTCGACTGACCGGTCCGCCTCCGCACGTCTTCCACGGCCACCGGTCCACTGTCACCGACCGGTTCCACCGACCGGTCCCCACCGATCCACGTCCACCGACCGGTCCCCACCGGTCGGCTCCTACCGATCCGTCGGCTCCGCCCGGCCGGACCCGACCGCCACCCGCGCGGCCGGCCAGGCGTACACGTACTCGGGCAGCAGGAATCCACCGGGGAACTCGCCCTCCTGCGCCCGGACCCGCTCGGCACCCTCGCGCTCGTAGAAGGCGATCGCGCGGGTGTTGTCCCGCAGCACCTCCAGGGAGAGTCCGGCCCCGGGGTGCCGCTCGGCGACGTGGGCGCGCGCCGCGGTCAGCAGCTCGCGACCGATGCCGCCGCCGTTCAGGCCGGGGCGGACGTGCAGGTTGTCGATCAGCACCCCGCCGTCCGGCTGCGGGACGAGGTAGACGAATCCGACCACCGCACCCGCCCGTTCGGCGACCAGGAGCTCGGGGGTGTTCTCCGGCTCCCCGTAGTCGACGCAGTCGAGGTCCAGGCGCAGTCTCCACAGCTCGCGTCGCTGGGCGGCCATCCCGTCGCCCAGTCCCTCCTCCGGGACGATCCCCCGGTAGGTGGTGCGCCAGCTGTGGGCGTGCAGTTCGGCGACGGCGTCGGCGTCCTGCACTCCGCCGCGCCGGATGAGGGTCTGCCCTGGGCTGATCATGCGACCAGCCTCCCACAGAGAGATGGAGTTGAACATGTTCAACCGATACGGCTACAGTACTGCCCAGCTTTTGAACGCGTTCGAAATCTGGGGGGTCATCGTGGTACCGGATGCGGAGGGGGCATCCGGTGACACGAACACCGACACTGGATGGAACGTCGTCTCCGGCTAGGCTCGTGCCCGTGGACGACCTGGCAGCGACGAAGCGAACGGACGGCGAGAACGGCACGGCCGGGGCTCCGGCCGTGCCCGGGCCGGAGGGCGGGCCCGGGCCGGAGGGCGGGCCCCTGCCCGGCGGCCGGGCACAGCCGAAGACCGACAAGAGTGAGGCGACCCGGGCACTGATCCTGGAAACGGCCATGCGGCTGTTCCAGGAACGGGGCTACGAGAAGACCACCATGCGCGCGATCGCCACCGAGGCCGGCGTCTCGGTGGGCAACGCGTACTACTACTTCTCGGCGAAGGAATTCCTGATCCAGGGGTTCTACGACCGGATGACCTACGACCACGCGGCGGACGCCAGGAACCGCATGGCCGGTACGCGGGACTTCGCCGAGCGCCTGGAGATCGCGCTGACCTCCTGGCTCGACACGGCCGCCCCGTACCACGAGTTCGCCGCGCAGTTCTTCCGCACGGCCGCCGACCCGACCAGTTCCCTGAGCCCGTTCTCCAACGAGTCCCACCCGGCCCGGGCGACCGCCGTGGAACTCTTCCGCGACGTGCTGCAGGGCTCGGAACTGGCGCCGAAGCTGGACGCCGAGCTGGTCGAGCTGCTGCCCGACGTGCTCTGGCTGTACCTGATGATCGTGGTCCTCTACTGGGTCTTCGACCGGACCGAGGACACCGAGCGGACGCGGGAGTTCGTCCGCCGGTCCACCCCCATGGCGGCCCGGGTGATCAACCTGTCCCGCTACCGGGTGTTCCGGCCGATCGTCCGCGACGCCAAGGGCCTGATCCAGGACTTCATCCTGCCCACCATCGGCAAGACGGCGGTCAAGTAGCGCCCGCGACACCCGCGATGACGACGACGGAGGCCGGCCCGCGAACGGGCCGGCCTCCGTCGTGGGAGCGCGCTCAGAACTCCGTCGGCGTCCAGGCCCGCACCGGGGTGCGCAGCAGCAGGTCGGCGGCGGCCGCCGCACCCGGGCGCAGTTCGGTGAGCAGGGCGGCCCCGGCCAGCCTCGACGCCGTCTGCGCGCCCAGGTGGAGCGAGCCCAACTCCGAGGCGCCGAGCGCCAGGTCGGCGGGGTCGGTGGTACGGGTGCAGCGGCCGGTGCCGTCCTCGGCCGCCTCCAGCGCCCAGCGGCCGGAGGCGTAGCCCAGCCTGTCGTCGACCTCCAGCACCACCCGGCCGGGGGCGCCGTAGCTCCGGGCGCCGAACGCGGCCTCGACGTCCAGCACCCGCACCCAGACGAGGTCTCCGTTGTCCTCGTGCGGGGTGGCCGCGCGAGGGTCCTGGAGCAGCAGCGGCAGCGGGTCGTCCGGGCCGAGGTTGCGCACCTCGACCCGGGCCATCCAGTCCACCGACAGCACCAGGCGCCAGAGTTCGACGGCGGTGGGCAGGTCGAGGGCGATGAACTCGTCCACGGAGAGCGTGCCGTCGGGGTAGGCGCCGTCCCACTTGGGGTCGATCCGGTAGAGCACCAGGCCGGTGACCGTGCCGGCGGCGTCCCGGTGGACGGCCGCGAACGGCTCCTTGAATTCGTCGCCGGGCGTCCGGACTTCGCCGCTGGTGCGCTCCCACCACAGCCCGTCGCGCTCGATCGCGCCCGGCTGGGTGCGCCGCCAGCGCTCGTACAGGTCCGCTCCCAGCTCGCGCAGCTCCGCCATGGTCACGAAGTCGATCCGGCCGCCGGGGACGCCCGGCAGGCCGTCGCGCAGACCGCGGGTGCGGCGCAGCTCGATCTTCCAGCCGCTGCCGTGGGTGGCCGGACCGAAGCCGAACCGGCCGTAGATGTTGTACTCGGCGGCCATCAGGACGGCGACCGCGCAGCCGCGCTCGGCCGCGGCCGCGAGGTCCCGGCGCATCATCGCGCTGAGCAGGCCGCGGCGGCGGTGGGTGGCACTGACCGTGACGTTGGTGACGGCGTCGGCCCGGACGACGGACCCGCCGGGGACGGTCAGTTCGGTGTCGAAGCTGCGGAAGGTGGCGATCTGGCGCTCGCCGTCGAAGCCGGCCAGCATCCGGCCCGGCTCCCACTGCCGGCGGCGCAGGTCCTCCGCGACGTCCACGTGGGGGCGCAGGAAGCCGAAGTTGAGCGCCCGGTTCCACTCCGCCACCTCGTCCACCGAGACGGCCCGGACCTCCAGCCCGCTCACGTTGTCGACGGCCGTGTGATCGATGCTGTTGCCCATGGGGTCACCGTACGGCGGGCCTCCGGAGGCGGCATCCGATTTATTCCGTGCCCGATCCGAGGTGCTCGCCCGGCACCACCACCCAGTGGTTGGTGCGCAGGACGCGGTCCGAGAAGTCCAGGTCCCGCTCGCCGAGCAGCCGGAAGCCGAGCGCCCGGCAGATCCCGTTGGACGGTCCGTTGGTGGTCCCCGGGCTGGCGTGCACCTCGCCCCAGCGGCCGTCCTCGGCGGCCGCGTCCAGCACCCGGCGGACGGCCGCCTTGGCGAGGCCGCGGCCCTGGTGCTCGGGCAGCACCATCCAGCCGATCTCGGAGACGGTCTCGCCGTCCTCCTCGTCGGACCAGAGCGTGACGACGCCCGCCGCCTCGTCGTCCTCCGCGCCGTCCGGCACGATCATCCTGATCCAGGCGGTGTCCGCGGCCACCAGGGCCAGGTCCGTGCGCAGCCGGCGCTCCACCCGCTCCCGGGGCAGCGGGCCGCCCAGTTCGGCCATCATCACCGGGTCACAGCGCATCCGGACGTACGCCTCGACGTCCCCCGCCCGAACGTTCCGCAGTCGCATGGCGCCTCCTCAGTGCCGGTCCGCGGTCACGCTAGCGCACCCCTCCGACAGTGGCGCCCGGGCGGCCGGACCTGGCATCCTCGGGCCGGTTCAGGTACGGACGATCCGCTGCGGGGGGAACCATGGAGGACGAGTACGTCCGCCGGCTGAAGGAGTACGAGAGCCGGGCGCTGGTGGCGAAGCTGGTCGGCGGGCTGACCGTCGCCGGCTGGCTCTGGGCGCTCTGGCTGGTCTTCGCCCCGGGCAACGGGCTGTGCGGCTCCCCGGCCTTCTACGAGCCGACCGGCTTCCACATGGCCGAGGCCTGCGACTCCGAGATGATCGGCCGGATCGGCGGCGCGTTCGCCGTCTTCCTGGTGTCGCTCCCGCTCGCCGCGCTCTGGGGCTGGACCGTCGTGCGGCTGCTCGACGGCCGCAGGGCGCTGGCCGCCGTCACCGGCCGGTAGCCCGCCGGAGCGGCGGCTGTCGTGGCGTCCACCGTGGGCGACGCCCTCGGGAGTCGACTGGTCGGCGTTCCCCGCGTTCCGAGGAGGCGGCCGCCCGTGGCCAGGTACGTGATCGCTCCGGAGGTCGCCCTCCTGCTGGTCCGGGACGGGGGCACGGCCTCCGACGGGCACCGGCTGCCGGCCCCGACCCTGCCGCGCTCGCAGCTGCTGTCGCTGCTCCACGGGGCGGCCCGCCGCGGCGAGCTGACGGAGCGGGAGGCCGCGCGGGCGCTCGACCGGGTGCGGACGCTGCGGATCCGGCTGCTCGGCGACCGCGTCCTCCGGGCCACCGCCTGGCGGATCGCCGAGCGGCTCGGCCTGCCGGACACCCCCGGTGCCGAGTCCCTCGCGCCGCCCCGGCTCCAGGGGGACGCCCTGGTCACGCTCGGCCCGGCCCTCGCGGCCGCCGCCGAGGGGGTGGTACCGGTCGCCACCGTCGAGGCACTGACCGGCGCCCGTCGGCCCGGGGGTCAGGGCCTGGCGTAGAAGTCCGGGGTTCCCATGATCCAGAGGCTGGCCTGCTTGACCGGCATGCCGGCCCGCGGGGCCTCGATCATCTGGTCGTCGCCGATGTAGAGCCCGACGTGGAAGATGTCGGCGGCGCGCCCGGTGTCCGTCCAGAAGACCAGGTCGCCGGGGCGCAGCTGGCGGTAGCCGATCCGGGTGCTCTGGGCGTACTGGTCGGCGGCGAAGTGGTTGAGCTGCCGGCCGCCCTCGCGCCAGGCCATCATCGTCAGCCCCGAGCAGTCGTAGCCGCCCGGGCCCTCGCCGCCCCAGACGTAGGGCAGGCCGATCTTGGACTTGGCGAAGGCGACGGCGGCGGCCGCGCCCTCGGCGGACCACGGGCGCGCGGGGGGCGGCGCGGGGTGGGCCCTGGTGGTGGCGGCCGCCGCTGCCGCCGCGGCCTCCGCTTCCCGGGCGGCCTGCTCGGCGGCGGCGCGGGCGGCGGCCTCGGCCTCGCGGGCGGCGATCTCCTCCAGGGCCTCGCGGCGCAGGCGCTCCAGCTCGACGGTGGTGTCCCGGGCGGCGGCCAGCTCGGCGAGCAGTTGCTCCCGGCGCCGCCCGGTGGCGGCCACCTGGTCCTGCTGGGCGGCCAGCCGCTGTTCCGCCCTGGCCCTGGCCGCGCCGACCTCGACGGCGGCCTTCCCGGCGGCCTCGGTGGCGGCCCGGGCGGCGGCGGAGGCACTGCGGGCGGCGGCCGCGGTGGAGGTGGCGGCGTCCAGGACCTGCCGGGTGCGCTCGCTGGCCTGGGTGACCGCGGCGGCCCGGTCGCCCGCCTCGCGCGCGCCGCGGGCGCCGAGCAGGGAGTTGAGGGCGGACAGTTCGGCGCCGGCGCCCTGCCGGTACGTCTCGGCCGCGAGCCGGGCCGCGTCCTCGGCCGCAACCGCCCGCTCGGTCTCGGCGACGGCGGCGCGCCGCGCGGCGGCGGCCTCCTCGGCGCGGGCCCGGGTGAGGGCGAGCTGGGCGCCGTTGTAGGCCTCGACGGCCTGTTCGGCGACGCGGCCGGCGCGGTCCAGCTCGGCCCGGGCGGCGGTGAGCGCGGCCTCCAGGGCAGCGGTCGCGGAGGCCTTGGCCTCGGCCTCGGCCCGGGCCCGGTCGATCTCCTCGGTGGTCGGGTACGGGTCCTCGCCCACGGCCAGGCCGGCCGTCGGTTCCGGGTCTGCCGGGGCGGCCTGGGCGGCGGGGAGCAGCCCGAGCAGGGCGGTGAGGGACAACAGGAGGGTCGGCAGGATCCTGCGCGCCACGCGACATCCCTTCTGACGGGTCCGGAGGGGACGGCGTCGGACGGCGCGCGGCGTACGGGCGGACGGCAGCCCCGGGGTCGGCGGTGATCCGATGAATCATCCCATCACGTGACAGAACGGTCACATGACGCTCATGTTCTCAATTCCGGCGGCCTTCACACCTGGATTGTGGTCCGCCGGTCGGGTGACGATCGGATGATCCGACCGAATCTCGGCTCCGGGCCTTCGCCGAACGGGCCGAACGGGCCGAACGACCGGACCAGCCGAACGGGCCGGACAGGCCGGACAGGCCGAACAGGCCGAACAGGCCGAACAGGCCGAACAGGCCGAACAGGCCGGCGGACTACCGGCCGATCCGACGGGTGTGCGTCCGCAGCCGGTGGTGCCGTTCGGGCCGGCGCTCCAGCCCGGTCGGGCCGACGGCGACGGCCCGGCTGCGCCCGGCCCGGACGGTACGGCGGCGCTGCCGTGCCAGGCGGGAGCGGTCCGGCCCGGCCCCGGCCGACCCGGGCGCCGGGTCCGCCGCGCCGCCGGCCCGCCCGGCCGTCCCGGCGGCGGCCGCCGAGCGGCGGTCGGCCAGCCGGGCCTGACGGCGGGCCAGCGCCCGGGCGGCGTGCGCGTCGAGGTGGGCGGTGGCCCGGGCGGCCATCCGCTCGGCCACCCGGTGCGCGGCCGGGTGGTTGGCGGGCACCTTGTCGGGGGCCCCGGCGATCAGGTCGAAGAGCCAGGTGCGGGCCCGGTCCGCGCGCCGGTGCAGCAGGCGCTCGCGCCGCAGCGCACGCGCCCGGCGGCGGGGGCGCGTGGCGTACCGCCAGCGGGCCCACGGGCTGCTCGGGCGGGCCAGCCGGATCGCCCCGATCCAGGACAGGCCGGGGACCATGATCCCGAGCAGGCCGGTCCACACCTTGCCCTTGATCAGGGTGATCACCGAGGCCAGCGAGTTCACCGAGATGATCGTGATCAGGCCCCACCTGGTCTCCTCGCCGGGCACCACGCCGAGCGGCACGTACCCGACCAGCAGCAGGGAGGTGAACAGGATGCCGAAGATCACCGCGTCCACCGACTTGCGGCCCTGTTCGCTCCAGTACACGTCGTCCAGGTGCAGGATCAGCGCGAACTCGTCCAGCACCAGGCCGCAGCCGATGCCGAAGACCAGGCCGAACACGTCGATCCACGGGTGCCCGCCGTAGGTGGCGAACACCCCGATGCCGCCGACCAGCAGGAAGCCCAGGCCGAACACCATGTGGTGGATGTGCAGGCCGCCCGGCGTCACGTTGCCCGGCCACCACCGCACCTGGGCGCGGATCATCCGGACGCTGAAGCGGATGAAGACGAAGGAGGTGATGAATCCGACCAGCAGCAGGAACAGCGGTTGCTTGTGCGTGGCGACGATGTGCTCGCGGTAGCCGTCCAGCAGTGTCGTCATGGGTCTTACCTTCGTTCCTGGTCCTGCGTCCTGCCTGCCGTGACATGGCCCGGGGCCCACATCGCCCCCAACACCGGCCGACGCCCGGTCAGAACCCTCTGGTGCGCTTGGCCGCCCGGCGCGGCACGGCCGGGTAGAGCGACGGGCGCTCGGCGCCGACCGGCAGCTTCAGGAACAGCCGGGCGATCTCCCCGCCCAGGTTGACCCCGACCGCCAGCGCCATCGCGATCGCCGCCGCCCGGAAGACCGACACCAGGCCGGCGCTGGAGTGCCCCTGGGCGAAGGCGAGCATCCCGAGGTAGAGCGCCGAACCGGGCATCAGCGGACCGATCGCGGCGGTCACGTACGGCAGCGCCGAGCCGTTGCGGTAGCGCGCCATCAGCTGGCCGAAGAGGCCGACCAGTCCGGCCGCGACGCCGGTCGCCGCGATCGGGTTGACGCCCGCGTTGTACACCAGCGCGCCGTAGCTGGCCCAGCCGATGCCACTGTTGACGGTGACCAGGGCCAGTGTGCGCCGGTCGGTCTGGAGCAGCGTCGCGAACGCCAGGGTCAGCAGCATCGCGGCGACCATCTGGACCGGCGGGTAGCTGACGCCCACCAGGCTCTCGTCCGGGCGCAGGTTCGCCTCGAAGCCGACCCCCAGGTAGAGGATCACCATCACCCCGATCACGATGCCCGCGACCAGGTAGATCACTTCCAGCAGGCGGGCCGCGGCGGTGATGTAGAAGCCGGTCAGGCCGTCCTGCACGGCGGCGACCAGGGCGCGCCCGGGCAGCAGGGCGAACAGGCCACCGGTGATCACGACCGAGCCGCGCAGGCCCCAGTCGTTGAGCGACAGGATGATGCCGGAGGCGGCGGCCGGCATCGCGGCCGCCACGAACTGGTAGAACTCCGGCAGCCGGCGCCGGGCCAGCGCGGAGGCCAGCCGGTCGCCGAGGACGGCCGCGACGAAGGCGCTCGCGAACACCAGCCAGGCCTTGTCGTCCATCCGCCCGCCGACCAGGAAGGTCGCCGCGCCGGCCAACAGGCCGGTGGTCAGGGCGAGGAACCAGGCCGGGTACGGGTGCCGGTTGCGGCGGATCACCGCGAGCCGGCGGTAGGCGTCGTTGACCGTCACGTTCTCCGCGGTGATGTCCGCGACCAGCGCGTACACCGCGTCGAGCCGGGTGTAGTCGGAGGTGCGGCGGCGGACCACGCGGTCGGCGGTGACCGGTGGCTCGACCAGCGAGGGCTGGTACGAGATGCCGATCAGGGTGAAGGTGACCTGCGGCTCGCAGCGGTCCAGCCGGTAGGCGTGCGCGATGCCGAGCATCGCCGCCTCGACGTCCTCGGCGGCCTCACCGCTGGCCAGCAGCAGCTCGCCGATGCGCAGCGTCAGGTCGAGGATGCGCGGGACGTTGCGGGTGACGGACGAGGAGGGGTGCATCTCCCGGGCGGTGCGCTCGAAGGCGGGCCGCTCGGACATCGGCGTGCGCAGCAGGGTGCGCATCCGGTCCGGCCAGGGCGCCTCGCCGGGGGCGCCGGCGGTGAGGTCCGAAAGCGGGATGCCGGTGGGCGGGGTGTAGCCGGCCGCCCGCCACTCCTCGGGGGTGAGGGTGTCCTCGGCGACCGAACGGCGACGGGCCGGGCGCTCGGCCTCGGCCCGTCCGGTCGCTGCGGTCGCTGCGGTCGCGGCTTCTCCGGTCGAGGCCCGGCCGGTCGCGGCGCGGGCCGTCGGCTCGGGCACCGGCTCGGGCTCGGGCTCGGGGGCCAGCAGGCCCCTGGTCTCCGGGACGAGCGGGACGACCGCGGTGGGCTCGACCGGCGGGGCGGGGTGGCCGAGCAGGCCCTCGGTGGGCGGGGCATCGGAGGGGTGCACCGGCTTCGGGGGTGTCTGCCGCGCCTGTCGGACCGCCCGGCCTCCCCTCGCCCGCTTGCCCGCACCCGGTCGGCCCCGCTTAGGCACTTCCGCTCCTCGCCGCCCCTGGTGGCCGCCGGCCACCGCTCGATCTCGGGTTACACCTTGCCTGATCGAACAGCCGGACGCACATGTACGCGGCGTCACGTGACCGGGGCGACGGACGCCTACCCGGCGCGGTGGCGGGTGGCGGGCGCCGTGCCGGAGCGGCGCGCCCGCAGCAGCTCGATCGCCACCGGGATCACCGAGACCAGCACGATGCCGACCAGGATGGCCTCGATGTTGTCCCGGACGAACGGGATCTGCCCCAGGAAGTAGCCGAGCACCGTG
Source organism: Kitasatospora sp. NPDC005856 (assembly GCF_040629945.1). Lineage (NCBI taxonomy): Bacteria > Bacillati > Actinomycetota > Actinomycetes > Kitasatosporales > Streptomycetaceae > Kitasatospora > Kitasatospora sp. NPDC005856. The sequence goes on from NZ_JBEXWT010000013.1 coordinate 124,597, forward strand.
ACGCCCCCGCCCCACAGCACGCCACCGACCAGGTTGAACAGCACGAAGCCGCGGTAGTTCATCCTGCTCACCCCGGCGACGATCGGGGTGAAGGTGCGCACGATCGGCACGAAGCGGGCCAGCACGATCGCCTTGGGACCGTGCCGGTCGAAGAAAGCGGCGGCCTTCTCGACGTTCTCCTGCTTGAAGACCCGCGAGTCGGGACGGCGGAAGAGGCTCGGGCCGACCTTGCGGCCGAAGAGGTAGCCGACCTGGTCCCCGGCCACCGCGGCGACCACGATCAGCGCGCAGACCAGCCAGAGCGGCTGGTGCAGGTAGGTGCCGCCGGCCACCAGCAGGCCGGTGGTGAACAGCAGTGAGTCACCCGGCAGGAAGAAGCCGATCAGCAGACCGGACTCGGCGAAGACGATGGCCAGGATGCCGATCAGGCCGAAGGTGGAGATCAGGGTGGTCGGATCGAGCCAGGACGGGCCGAGGGCGAGGCTGGTCACGGTGCGGGCACTCCGGAGGTCGAGTCTTGGCAATGCAACAGTAAAGCATTGACAAAGACTCGGTTCGGGACGGATTGGTTCCCGGCCCGGGGCGCGGGCGGACCCGCCCGGAAGACGCGCGCCACGACACGGCCCCGCAACGCGCGCGACGCGGAACGGCCCGCAGCGCGCGACGCGGCGCGGCCCCGCAACGCACGCGGCCCCGGCGGGGCCCGGAGGGGCCGACCCGCCGGGGCCGCGTGGTCGAGGACGGTCAGAGCCCGTAGCGCTCGACGATCTCCTCGTGCCGGGCGAGGTCCGCGCCGGCCGCCTTGGCCAGCTCGGCCCAGGAGAGCGGGTGCGCCCAGCCCTCGGTCAGCCGCAGCAGCAGGGCGTCGGCCTCGGCGGCCGAGGCGGTCGGCGGGACGCCGAGGGCCGCGTAGACGCCGGGCAGGTCGTCGCCGCCGTCCGCCGGGTCGGTGATCCGGTACTGGTCCCCGCTGTACACCCAGACCGCGTACCCGGCCTCGTGCAGTTCCTCGCGCAGGGCCGACCAGGGCTCGTCGCCGGGCCAGCCGCCGTCGATCCAGTACGTGGTGTACCCGGCCGGGTCGAGCAGGGTGAGCAGCTCGAACACCGGGCGCCAGCGGTGCTGCTCCTCCTCGGGGGCGTCCTCGGCCGGCGGGCGCTCCAGCAGGGCGGGGGCGAAGACCACCACGTCGCCGTGGTTGAGCGTCAGGTCGTCCCCGAGCACCGGCAGGATGCGGGCGGTGGCCGGGCCGGTCCGCAGGGCGGGCAGGTCGGAGGTCGCACCGTTGGTGCGGGTGGCCCGGATGGTGACCAGCTGCCACTCCTCGTCCACCGGGCCCTCGGGCTCGTCGAACTCGATGTCGAGCAGCGAGCCGGTGGAGCGGACCACGGCCCAGTCCCGGTTCGCGGTGGCCGCGGTGATCAGGTGCCACAGGTCCGGCTCCTGGACCGTCCGGTGGCCGTCCTCCCCGTCCTCGTCCTCGGCCGCGTCCCCGGCCGGCGCCGCGCGCTCCAGCAGCTCCTGGTACATCCGCTGCGCGGTGGCGTGGTCGCCCAGCTCGGTGGCGGCGCGGGCGGCGAGGCGGCGGGTGTTGAGCACCTCGTCGTCCAGCGCCAGGATCGCCCGGCACTGCTCCAGCGCCTCGGCCCAGCGGCCCTCGACGGCGGCCCAGCGGGCGCGTATCCAGAGCCCGTCGGCCGGGGCGGAGACGGCCACCCGGTCGGCGAGGCGGCGGATGCCCTCGGCGTCCCGGGCCTCGATCAGCATCTCGCCGAGCGCGCCGGTCAGCTCGCGGTCCGCCGGGTCGTCCTCCAGGTGCCGCCAGAGCTGGTCGGCCGCGGCGCGGGCGTGGCCGAGGCCGCCCAGCACCGTGGCCAGCAGCACCGCCAGTTCGGTGGCACCGGCCTGATCACCCCGGTACCGGTCCAGGGCGACGGAGAGCAGGTCGGCGCCGGTCTCGTACGGCACCCCGACCTCGGCCAGGTGCGCCGTCAGCTCGCCCGGCGGGACGGGCAGCTCGGGCTCCGGCAGTGCCCCGGCGGCCGCGCGCAGGGCCGCGACCTGCTCCGACACGCCGTCGGTACGGCGCAACCGGGTGAGCTTGCGCTCTCCCGTCGCGGCGAGGGTGAGCGCCACCGTACGGGCGCCGCGGGCAAGCGCCAGCCGGCCCGCCGCCAGCAGCAGGTCCACGCACGGACGGTGCGCGCCGACGGTGTCCAGGTAGCCGACCCAGCCGGCCAGCACGGCGCCCAGTTCGGCGTCGTTCTCCCGGACGCCGGCCGCGACCAGCAGCTCGACCGTCTGCGTCCAGGCGGGGCGCAGGTCGGCGTGCCGTTCGGCCTCGGCCCGCTCGGGCAGCAGCGCGAGCGCCTCCTCGGTGCGGCCGAGCGAGGCGAGCGCGCGGGCCCGCAGCAGGGCGCCCCAGCGCTGGTCGCGCTCGTCCAGCCGGCGCCCCTGCGCCTGCTCGGCCCGCTCGGCCGTCTCCAGCAGCTCCAGCACCTCCTCGTGCCGGCCCAGCAGGTGCAGGGTGCCGGCCCGGGCCTGGTGGAAGCGGAGCGAGACCGGCTGGCCGGCCGCCCGCATCCGGTTGGCCGCGGAGTCCAGGTGGTCCAGCGCCTCGGCCGCCCGGCCGTCGTCCTCCAGGGCGTCGGAGTACTCGCGGGAGAGGCAGTCGTAGCAGGCCCGGTCGGGCTCGATCCGCTCCAGCGTCTCGCCGACCACGGCGAGCCGCTCGGCCACGTACCCGGGCCCGTCGACCCGGGCGTGGCAGATCGCGAAGTCCTGCACCACGCAGACGGACTGCGGGCAGCCCGCCGTCTCCTCCCGGTGCGCGAAGTCCAGCAGGTCGACCGCCTCGGGCAGCACCGCCTCGCCCTGCTGGCGCTTGTTCAGCAGGTTCTGCATCCGCCAGTGCCGCAGGTAGACCTCGACCCAGGGCAGGCCGAGCGCCCGGGCGGCGGCCACCGCCTCCGGGTAGAGCGCGTCCAGCTGCTCGTTGCGCCCCTCGGTGGCGTGCTCGGGCAGCTCGACGATGGCGTCGGCCAGCCGGTGGTGGCCGGCCTCGGCCAGCTGCCGGTGGGTGTCGCGCACCCAGGCCCAGATGTCGGTGGTCATGCCCGTTCCCCCTGCGTCGTGCTGATGAGTTGTCTACCGCACCCCACTGACAATCCGTCCGTCACGGCTCCTCCGAGAGGGCGCCCGGGCTGTCCGGGACCTCCGGCAGACCGGCCGGGACGGCGGCGGTCAGGGCCGAGACCGCGGTGCCGACGCCGGCCAGCGCGGCGGTGAGGTCGCCCTCGGACGGGCCGGACGAGGCCGCGGCCATGATCACCTTGATCGAGCGGAGCAGCCCGGCCGCGGTCGCGCTGCCGGTGTGCCCGCCGCGGTAGGCGGCCAGCAGGTCCTGGACGGCCGGGCTGGCCAGGTTGAGGTAGAGCCGGGCCCGGACCCCGCCGTCGGTGCGGGCGGTGAAGGCGCGGGCCAGCCGCAGGGCGGCGGACGGTATCCGGGCGTCCGCCTGGTCGTCCTCGATCCGGGCCTTCAGCTCGGCCTCGCGGTCCGGCACCAGCACCAGCGGCAGGCCGGGCGGGTCGAAGCGGGCCGGGACGAGCTGCTCGCCCGGGTCGGCGAGGGCGCCGGCCAGCCAGGCCGACTCGTGCTCCGGCAGCGGGCGCTCCGGGTCGCGGAACAGCTCGCGGTTGCCCTGCCCGCTGCCCAGCTCGACCACCCGGCAGCCGCGCAGCTGGGCGTAGCGGCGCAGGAACGGAAGGACGGCGTAGCGGTCACCGCGCGCGATCGGCACCCGCATCGCCCGGTACAGCATCTCCTCGAAGCCGCCACCGCTGCCGAGCGCGACGTGCACCGCGCCGCCGCCCGCCGCGCGCAGCGCGCCGGCCGTGAGGTCGCCCTGCGAGGTGGGCACCGGGACGTCGTCGGCGAGCAGGGTGAACAGCCGCTCGTCGCAGAGCGCGGCACCGAGCAGGTCGTTGCCGTGCCGGGTGAGGATGCGGCGCCACGCGGCGGGCCGCAGCCGGGCGGTCTCGTACAGGCCGTCCACGATGGCGTCGGCGAGGACCTTCCGGAGCGCGTGGTAGTGCTCGTCGCGCTGGAGGTCCTCCCGGCTGGCGGTGGGGGTGAGCCGGTCGGACTCGACCACGCCGCCGATGAACCCGGCCCAGCGGGGCAGCAGGTCGCGGGCGTCCTCGGCGAGCAGCATGCCGCGCAGGTAGACGGCGAGGTCGCGGTTGTCGCTGCTGCCGTAGGTGCCGCCGTCCTGGACCCAGAGCAGGCCGACCGCGTCGGTGGCGCCCTCGACCGGGTGGACCGGGAAGGCGGTGAGCGGCTCGAAGCGGCGGCCGAAGGCGGCGGCGAAGCGCATCCGGGCGGCGTAGCGGTCGCCGTCGGAGGGGTCGCGCCAGGGCACCTCGACGGAGTTGACCGGCTGCTCGTCCTCGCCGAGGTGGACCGGGATCGGCAGCAGCACGCAGTAGCGGGCGAGCACGTCGCGCAGGACGTCCTCGTCGGCGAGGTGGGCGTGCTCGGCCTTGAGCGTCAGCTCGACCACCGTGCCCGGGCGGGGCCGGGCGGGCACCGGCTCGACCTGGTACTGCTCGCCGCCGCGGCTGCGGTAGCGGTGGCCGAGGCGCGGTTCGCGGTGCGAGGTGGTGGTGACGGTGACCTCGTCGGCGACCGAGAAGGCGGAGAGGAAGCCCAGGCCGAAGGCGCCGATCAGCTCCTGGTTGCCGGTCAGTTCGCGCAGCATCCGGGTGTAGCCGGTGCCGACGGTGGCCAGGTAGGAGTGGATCTCGGGTTCGGTGAGGCCGGCGCCGGTGTCCTCGATGGCGACGGTCCGCCGGGCGGCGTCGGCGCGCACCCGGATCAGCGGACGGTGGTCGCCGTCCGGGTCCTCCAGTCGCCGGCGGGTGTGCGAGTCGTGCGCGTTCTGGACGAGTTCGCGCAGCGCGACCAGCGGGGTGGAGTAGAGGTGGGTGGCGAGGACGTTCACCAGGCCGCCGAGATCGACCTCGGTCGTGCGCAGCTCCTCGGCGGGGGTGGGCTCGGGCGGGGCACCATCAGACATGGGTCCCCAGTGTGCCAGTGCGACTATCGGGCGACCATTTCTTTCTTCCTGAGCCTCTCCTGACGAAATGACGAAATGACGGAATACTGTCAACTCCGAATTGACCGGTCCTCCACCACCGGTGGAATTGCCACCCGTTCGGTGGAGTTCCTCCGCCCCGCTGGTGAATGCTGAACCGGCGACGTACGGCGAGCCGCCCGGCCCCGCAGTCCACGGCGCCCCGCGGCGGCCACCCCGGACGGCGCCACCGTTCGCACTTCTCGCCAGGGAGACCAGCGTGTCCCGTATCCGCGCAGCCGCCGTCACCGCCCTCGGGGCGCTCCTCCTCGCCGGCGTCGGCGCCGCCACCGCGCACGCCGACGACGCCGGCTCGGTGAGCGACGCCGGCTCCGGCAACATCATCGGCAGTGTCCACGGAAACGCGGTCGACACCCAGCAGACGGCCACCGGTTCAGGTGCGGGCAACCAGCACAACGGCCTCGCGGTGACGGGCAACAGCGGGAGCGTCAGCGGCACCCAGAGCAACGGCGGTGACCCCGGCGCCGCCCGGGGCCACAGCGGGAACGCCCGCGACACCGGGAACGTCCGCCACGCCCGGGACAACCGCTAAGGCCCGTCCCCGGACGTTCCCAGCACCGCCCGGCCGAGCCGCAGCAGGCAGTCCCGCAGGTCCGGCCGGGCGCTGTGCGGACGGTTCCGCACCCCGTCGTTGACCAGCGCGAACAGCGCGTGCACCCGGATCCGGGCGGCCGCCGGGTCGAGCGCGGGGTGCACCTGCCGCAGCAGGCCGATCCAGGTGCGCAGGAAGTCCCGCCGGAAGTCCACCGCGGCCCGGCGGTCGGACGGGGCCAGCCGCTCCGTCTCGCTCAGCATGGCGCCCAGGTAGTCCCCGTTGCGCAGCGCGAAGCCGACGTACGCGCCCAGCCCGGCCTCCAGCGCCGCGCCGGGCCCGGCGGCGGCCGTGATCGCGCCGTCCACCTCGTGCCAGAGCCGCTCGCGGCCGCGCACCAGCGAGGCGGCCAGCAGCTCCGCCTTGCTGTCGAAGTGCCGGTACACGCTGGGGCCGGATATCCCGACGGCGGCGCCGAGTTGGTCGGTACTGACGTTGTCGAAGCCGCGCTGGTGGAACAGTCGGACGGCCGCTGCGAGCAGCTCGTCCCGGCGCGCCCGCGGCGTGGGCTCCGGCCCGGACACGGAGGCGGACCCGGGCGCGTCCGCCGGCGGCACGGCACCGGCCCCCGCTGCGGCCGTACCGTCCGGGGAGACGGCCAGGACGGCCGCGACCAGCTCGCGCAGCAGCGCCTCGGCCCGCCGGGGCTGCGGCGCCGCCGACTGGTAGGAGAGCCCGGCACAGACCGAGAGCGCCGACCAGCAGAGCAACTCGGCGTCCCCGACAGCGAGTTCCGGCCTTTCCTCGCGCAGCACCGCGAGCATCAGGGCCACGTCGGCGCGCAGTTCACGGCGCAGCGCCGCCCGCCGGGCCGGCGGCAGCAGCCGGGCGTCGCGCTGCACCAGGGTGCCGAGCGGGCGGTGTCCGACCGCGACGGCGGCCAGCGCGGCGCCGAGGTCGACGGTGGTGCGGGCCGGACGCAGGCCCTCGGCGAGCGCGTCCAGGCCCAACCGGACGGCACGGTCCAGCAGTTCGGGCTTGCCGCGGAAGTGCCGGTAGAGCGCGGGGGCGGTGATGCCGACACCGGCGGCGACCTCGGTCATCGAGACCTGGTGGTAGCCGCTGCGGTGGAAGCGGTCGGCGGCCACGGCCAGGATCTGGGCGCGCCGCCCGGGCGGCCGTCGGACCACCATCGCGAGTCTCCCTCCCCTTCGGCCGGGCACCGGTCCGGCACCGGCCCGCGGCCGGGACCGCAGCGGGACCGCAACCGCCGCAGGATCGTCATCGTGACGGGACCGCGGCCGGGACTGCTGCCGGCGTCGACGGAAGGCTAGCAAGGATTCACTTCACGCCCTCGGCGGCCGTGCCCCCACCGCCCTCCCGCGCCCGTCCGACTCTGGACAGCCGAAGCTACCCCGGATTAACTTGTGGGGCCATCACCAGGCAGGTTCCGCCCCGGCCGGGCAGCCCCGGCCGGCGCCGTCGAAGGGAGCGCCGCCGTGCGCCGCACCGTGTTCAACGAGGACCACGAGGCCTTCCGGGAGACCATCCGGGACTTCATCGCCAACGAGGTCGTCCCGGTCTACGAGAGCTGGGAGGCCGACGGCCACCCGCCGCGCGACTTCTACCGGCAGCTCGGCGAGCTCGGCGTCTACGGCATCGAGGTGCCGGAGGAGTACGGCGGCGCGGGCGAGAGCGGCTTCAAGTACCAGGCGGTGATCGCCGAGGAGACCGCCCGGGCGGGCGTGAGCTTCGGCTCCTCCGGCGTGCACACCGGCCTGGTGCTGCCGTACCTGCTGGAGTACGCGAACGAGGAGCAGAAGCGGCGCTGGCTCCCCGGTTTCGTGTCCGGCGACATCATGACCGCGATCGCGATGACCGAGCCGGGCGCCGGCTCCGACCTCGCGGGCATCTCCACCACCGCGCGGCTCTCCGAGGACGGCACCCACTACGTCCTGAACGGCGCCAAGACCTTCATCACCGGCGGCGTACTGGCCGACCTCGTCCTGGTGGTCTGCCGCACCGCCCCGTACGACCCGGAGAACCGTCGGGCCGGCCTGTCCATCCTCTGCGTGGACACCACGTCGCCGGGCTACACCGTCGGCCGCAAGCTCCAGAAGATCGGGCTGCGCACCTCGGACACGGCCGAGCTGGCGTTCAGCGACGTCCGGGTGCCGGTGGAGGACCTGCTCGGCGAGGAGGGCAGGGCCTTCTCCTACCTGACCCACAACCTGGTGCAGGAGCGGCTGGCGATCGCCGTCGGCGCGTACGCGGCGGCCGCGGCGGCGGTGCGGTTCGCGGTGCAGTACGTCAAGGACCGCAAGGTCTTCGGCAAGGCGGTGGCCGAGTTCCAGAACACCAAGTTCACCCTGGCCGACTGCGAGGCCCAGGTGGTGGCGCAGCAGTCGATGGTGGACCGGGCGCTGGAGCTGTACCAGAACGGCGAGCTGACCGTCGCGGACGCGGCCGCGGCGAAGCTGTTCTGCACCGAGTCGGCCTCCACCGTGATCGACAAGTGCCTCCAGCTGCACGGCGGTTACGGCTACATCCTGGAGTACCCGATCGCCCGGCTCTACACCGACAACCGGGTGTTCCGGATCTACGGCGGCACCAGCGAGGTCATGCGCAGCATCATCGCCAAGTCGATGGGGCTGTAGGGCCGTTCGGGCCCGACGGCGGGGCCGTCCGCAGGTGCGCGGCGGCCCCGCCGTGCCGCTGCCGGGTGGGATCAGTTGGGCGAGCTGTGCTCGGCGCGCCAGGCTTCCCAGCCCGCCGTGGACGCCACCTTCGCCTCGCGCAGGGCCCGCTGGGCGAGCGCGGCCGGCGGGGCGTCCAGGCCCCGCACCCAGTTGCGCCCGGCCGCGAGCAGCGCCGCGCACACCATCACCGTCCCGGTCGCGCTGAGCACGGTGCCGATCGCGGTGAGCGCCACGCCGCCGGTCAGCAGCGGACGGTTGACCTGGAACCCGGAAATGACTCTGTCGTTGGTCGCCATGCCTCCACGATGCGGGCAGTCGGCGGAGCCTGCACCTCGGGCACCCCACCCGCGGCACCCCCGGGTCCGACGTACGGGCCGCCGCCCGCCCGCGGCGGCTCCGGGTGCGGGCCGCCCGGGCGTCCGCGACCCTGGGCACACGGAGTGCGCCCGGAGCCAGGAGGAGGCGCGATGCCCGATCTCGAACAGCTCGCCGTGGAGCACGCCGCCCGGGCGGCCGAGAGCCCGCACGGGCGCAGCGCCCATCTGGTCCTGCACGACGGGATCCTGCGACAGACCGTGATCGCGCTGACCGCGGGCACCACGCTGGACGAGCACAACCCGCCCACCGCGGGCAGCGTCCAGGTGCTGCGCGGCCGGGTCTCGCTGACCATCGCCGGCCGCCGGCAGGAACTGCCGGCCGGCCACCTGGAGCCCGTCCCGCAGGAGCGGCACGGGCTGCTGGCGCACGTCGACTCGGTGGTGCTGCTGACCGCCGTCACCGCGTAGCGGGCGAGGACTCCGTCGGGGTGAACACGCTGTCGCTGACCAGCCGCAGTCCGCGCAGGAAGTCCTGCCCGCTGGGCACGAGTTCGGGCGCGGCCAGCCACTGGGCGCAGTAGCCGGCCAGCAGGGTCTGGTAGAAGGACCCGCGGGCGACCTCCTCCTCGGTGTCCGGCACCTCGGGCAGCCCCTGGAACACCGCGGCCAGCCCGAGCCGGCCCTCCTTCTGCGCCGCCGCGAAGGCGTCCGCCAGGTCGGGGGCGTGCCCCGCCTGGGCGAGCGCCTCGAACTGGGCCGCCCAGAGCCCGCGGTGTTCGACGAAGACGTCCCGCAGGCCGTCCCAGACGGCAGCGAAGCGCGCCTCCGGGTCGTCCGACACCTGGTTGGCGGCGATCACCACCGCGCCCAGGGCCTCCCCCATCTCCCCGATCGCCTCGATCATCGCCGCGTTGAGCAGCGCCTCCTTCGAGCCGAAGTGGTAGCCGATCGCGGCCAGGCTGACGCCGGAGGCGGTCGCGATGTCGCGGGCGGTGGTGCGCCCGTAGCCCTTCTCGTACAGGCAGCGCTTGGCGCCGCCCATCAGGTCTTCGCGGTTTCCCATGCCCCGATCCTACGGAAGTCCTGGACGAATGTCTCGCACGTTCGTCTCATTCGATCATCTCACTCGCCCGTCCGTCTCACACGAGCGACTTATACATTTGTACTAGACAAGCGTCTGAGTCATCCGTACCGTCTTCCCCATGACCGCAACCACCGGCCGCGCAGGCCGTCGCGAATGGATCGGCCTGGCCGTCCTCCTGCTCCCGACCCTCGTCCTCACCATGGACATGGGCGTGCTGTTCTTCGCCGTCCCGTACATCTCCAGCACGCTGGCGCCGAGCGGCACCCAGCAGCTGTGGATCATGGACATGTACTCGTTCCTGCTGGCCGGACTGCTCGTCACGATGGGCGCGCTGGGGGACCGGATCGGCCGCCGCCGGCTGCTGATGATCGGCGCCGCCGGCTTCGCGGGCGCCTCGCTGCTGGCCGCCTGGTCGCAGGACGCGAACCAGCTGATCGCGGCGCGGGCGGTGCTCGGCGCCGGCGGGGCGACCGTGATGCCCTCGACCCTCGCGCTGATCCGCACCATGTTCCACGACCCCAAGCAGCGGCAGATCGCGCTCGGCGCCTGGGGCGGCATCCTCACCGCCGGGGCCACCCTCGGCCCGGTCGCCGGCGGCCTGCTGCTGGAGCACTTCTGGTGGGGCTCGGCCTTCCTGCTCGCCGTCCCGGTGATGGCCCTGGTGCTGCTGACCGCGCCCGCGCTGCTCCCCGAGTACCGCTCCCCCGGCCGCGCGGGCCGCTTCGACCTGCTCGGCGCCGCGCTCTCGCTGGCCGCGATCCTGCCGCTGGTCTACGGCGTCAAGACGCTCGCCGTCGACGGCTGGAGCCTGCTGCCCGGGCTGGCCGTCCCCACCGGACTGCTGCTCGCCGGCGCCTTCGTCCGGCGCCAGCGCACCGCCGCGAACCCGCTGCTCGACCTGAGCCTGTTCCGGATCCGCACCTTCAGCGGCGCGATCAGCGTCAACAGCGTCGCGATGTTCGCGATGATGGGCTTCGCCCTCTTCACCTCGCAGTACCTCCAGCTGGTCAAGGGCATGAGCCCGCTGACCGCCTCGCTCTGGTCGCTGGTGCCGAGCCTGGGCGTCGGCGCGGCGGTCGGCGCCGGCTCGGCGCTGGCGGGCGAGGTCCGCCCGGCGGTGCTGATGGGCGGCGGCTTCGTGGTCGGCTCGGCGGGATTCGCGATGATGACCCTGGTCGGCCCGCACTCCCCGCTGGCGCTCGTCCTCACCGCGGCCGGCGTGCTGGCCGCCGGGACGGTCGGCACCATGACGATGACCGCCGAGATGGTCGTCTCCGCCGCCCCGGTCGAGCAGGCCGGCGCCGCCTCCGCCACCTCCGAGACCGCCGTCGAGCTCGGCAGCTCGCTCGGCATCGCCCTGCTCGGCGCGGCCGGCGCCGCGGTCTACCGCCACCGGCTGGACGGCGCCCTCCCGGCCGGCGTCGACGGCGAGGCCGCCCGGACCGCCCAGGACACCCTCGGCGGAGCGGTCAGCGTCGCCACCCACCTGCCCGACCGGCTCGGCGCCGACCTGCTGGAGACCGCCCGCACCGCCTTCACCGACGGCCTGCACGTCGCGGCCGTGGTCGGCCTGGTCTTCGCCCTGGGTGCCGCGGTCCTGGCGTACCGCCTGATGCGCCACCTCCCGGCCGCCGCTCCCGCTGCCGCTCCCACCTCGGAGCCCGCCACCGTCTGACCCCTCCGGCCCGATCCACGCGAGTCATCGAGAGCCCCCGCCCACCCCGGGCGGGGGCTCTCCGCCGTACCGGGCGCTTCCACGGCTCCACCCGGGGGTGGACCGAGCGCGGTCCACCCCCGGGTGCGTGTGCCGGCCGTCCGCCGGGAGGACCGTGGAAGCACACCTCGGAACCCGACCGCCGGGAGCCCCGCATGTCCGTGCCCGCCCTCCTCTCCCTCCTCGGCGTCCTCTGCTGGACCGCCTACGAGCTGCTGCTGCGCCGGCGCGAGGACGCCTCCGCCGGCACCTGGCACGCCGACCGCCGCGACCGCGGGTCGACCCGGCTGCTGCTCGGCTGCTACCTCCTGTCGGCCCTGGTCGTGATGGTCCTCGACCGCGCCGGAATCGGCGAACTGCCCGCCCGGGCCGCCTGGTTCGGGGTGCCCGTGGTGGCGGCCGGACTGGCGCTGCGGGCCTGGGGCATGCGCACCCTGGGCCGCTACTACACCCGCACCCTGCGCACCGTGGACACCCAGCGCCTGGTCAGCACCGGCCCGTACCGGCTGATCCGGCACCCCGGATACGCCGGCAGCCTGCTGGTCTGGGTCGGCTACGCGGTCGGCACCGGCAGCTGGGCGGCGGCCCTGGCCGTCGCGGCACTGCTGTTCGCCGCGTACGGCTGGCGGATCTCCGCCGAGGAACGGCTGCTGCTGGACGCCTTCGGGAGCGAGTACGCGCGGTACCGTCGGGTGTCGAAGCGCCTGGTGCCGTTCGTCTACTGATCGCACCGACGCGGTCGGCGGGTGTGAATTTCGGCACCCGCGCCCGGGCGGGCGGGCACCCCCGCGCTCGCGATCCGTCCGAACGGCACCTGGTTTTTGGCCAGCGTTTCCCGACTGGTGTATCCGTTCGCCGTCAGGGCCAGGCATACTGGCCAGCACGGGCGCTAGCGCCCGCCATGACTCTAGACAAGAAGGGACCGGTGGCCAGGGATGCTGCGGAACGGTCTTGAGCCCTGGCACATTCTCGTGGTGCTGGCGGTCGTAGTCCTGCTGTTCGGATCGAAGAAGCTGCCCGAGATGGCCCGTGGCCTGGGCAAGTCCATGCGCATCCTGAAGGCCGAGACGAAGGCCATGCGCGAGGACGACACCCCCGCGGACGCCGGCACCGCGCAGAGCACCGCCGCTCCCCAGCAGAGCGCCGACCGCCCGGCCGTCACGCCGACCAACGTGACCAAGGCCACCGAGACCAAGCGGCCCGAGACGACCGCCTGAGTCCGGCCCCTCCTCTTTCCGGAAAGCCCCTGGTGAACCGCCAGGGGCTTTCCGCGTTCCGGGGCCGTCCGGAACTGCCACCGGGGCCGTCCGACGCCGGTCCGGCGCCGCCCCGGCCACCGCCGCTCCCGACTGGCCGTCCGATCTGATCCGTTGTCTCCTGGTATGCACCCCCCGGAGGAACGGAGTCGCGGCATGCCGACCGACGAGCCCGGTACCGGGCCCGAGGGCGAGCCCGGCGACGAACTGGCCGAGCTGCGGGCCCGGCTGAGCGCGGTGGAGGCCCAGGAGGCGCGGCTCGCCGACCAGTTGGCGGCCCGCCCGGCCCGGCGTCCGGCGGACCGCCCGCCCGGCCGGCACCGGGTGCGCTCCTTCTTCGCCGCCCTCCTGATCGTGCTGGCCTGCGCGCTCACCCCGCTGGGCGCCCTCGCGCTCTGGGCGAGGTCCGAGATCGGCGACACCGACCGCTACCTCGCCACGATGGCCCCGCTGGCCGAGGACCCCAGGATCAAGGCGGCCGTCACCGACCGGGTGACCGCCGAGATCATGAAGAAGCTCCCGCTCGACTCACTGCTCGACGGCCTCGCCCCGGACGACAAGCCCAAGCTCGGCGCCCTGCTGGGCGGCATCGGCCGGGCCCTGGACGACGGGCTCGGCGGCTTCGTCCACACCCAGGTCGAACGGATCGTGAACAGCGACGCCTTCGTCACCCTCTGGACGGACGTCAACCGGGGCGCCCATGCCGCCGTCGAGAAGATGGTGACCGGGCAGGGCGGCGGCGCCGTCGAGGTGCAGGGCGACACCGTGGTGCTCGACCTCGCCCCGGTGATCGCCCGGGTGAAGTCCGAGCTGGTGGACCGGGGGCTCCCGCTGGCCTCCCGGATCCCGGAGATCCACACCTCCTACCCGCTGGTGCGCTCCGATGACCTCCCCAAGGTCCGCACCGCCCTGCGGGTCCTGGACCTGGCCGGCTTCTGGGTGCCGGTGCTGGCCGGGGCCTGCGCGCTCGGCGGCGTGCTGCTCGCGACCCGGCGCCGCCGGGCGGTGGTGGCGACGGCCCTCGGCATGGCGGGCGGGGCGCTGCTGCTGGGCATCGGGCTGAGCGTGTTCCGGGCCGTCTACCTGGACCGGCTGCCGGCCGACGTCGACCAGGCGGCCGCCCAGGCGGTGTACGACACCCTGGTGCGGTACCTGCGCTCGGCGGTCCGGGTGGTGATCACCCTCGGCCTGCTGGTCGCGCTCGGCGCCTGGGTGATCGGCCCCGGGCGGTGGGCGCGCACCGTCCGGGACGGCTGGCGCGCCGGGCTGGGCGCGGTACGGAGGGTGGCCGCGCGGGCCGGACTGCGGCTCGGGCCGGTCGGCCGGTTCGTCCACCGCCGGAAGGCCCCGCTGGGCTGGCTGGCGGTCGGCCTCGCGGCGCTGGCCTTCGTGCTGTGGAGTCGACCGACGGTGCTGGTGACGCTCTGTCTCGCGCTCGGGCTCGTCGCCGCCCTGGCGGTGCTGGAGCTGCTGGACGAGCCCGGGCAGGGCCGGGACGAGCGGCCCGAAGGAACGACCCGGGCCCCGACCTGACCTGACCCGACCTGGCCTGGCCTGGCCTGGCCTGGCCTGAGGGACGATCGCTCGGGCCGCGCGGCCCGGCCTGCTTCCGGCGGGCCCCGTCGGCCTCCCGCGGGAGCCCCGCAGGCCCCCGCCGGGGCTCGCCCGATCGGCGCAGGCGGGCGGGCGAACCGGTCCGGGCCCGGGGAGGCTGAGCAGGATGTCCGAGAACCCTCCTCCGCCGCCCGCCGACCTTCGGGCCTGGTTCTGGCTGCTGAGCGCCTCCGTGCTGCTGATGGTCGGGTACTTCACGCTGCCGGTGGAGTGGTTGGGCGAGCGCCGACCGCGGCTGAGCTGGCTGGTGTTCATCGTGGCACTGGTCGGGATGAGCTGGCTGATGCTGGCCAAGATCATCGGGCTGATGCGGGGCACCGCCAAGCGGCCGGTGGCCTGGCTGATCTTCCTGATCTTCCTGGCGCTGACGATCTTCGCGGCGACGTACTACGTGCTGGGTTCGCACAAGCCGGAGTTCGCCGGGCTGGAGACCCGGCTGGACGCGCTGTACTTCACGGTCGTGACGATGGCGACGGTGGGCTACGGGGACATCACCCCTGCGGGGCAGACGGCGCGGCTGGTGGTGACGCTCCAGATCGGGTACAACTTCGTGTTCCTCGCGGCGGCCGCCGGGACGGCGTCCCGGGCGATCCGCGGGAACGTCGAGCGGAGGATCCGGAAGCAGGACTGAGTCCGGCACGGCGGGCCCGCGCCCGCATCCCCACACCCCGCCCCACCCGCGACGACCTGGACGGATACCGCTCCGCACCGCGATCCGACGGCCCGTCAGGCGATGTCGGCGCGAGGCCGACCGCGGTCGCCGACGGCTGCTCCTCCGAGGACTCCCGGCCGCCCGCCCGCACCCTGCCGGCACCCCTCCGACACCGCGCCGACACCCCCGTCGACACCCCCGTCGACGGTGCCAGCCGGCCGATCGGACTGCCCGGAGGTGCGAGGATGCGGTACCCGTAAAGTAGCCTCACGCAATTCTCATCTCTTCGGCCGGTCGGATAACTCGTTCCGCGGCGACCAGGGGAAACGCAGAAGTCTGGGAGGGTCCGTGGAAGGCCACGAGGTGCGCAAGCTCGCCGAGCTCGAAGACCGGCACTGGTGGTACAAGGAACGGCGGATACTGCTGGGCCGAGAGCTTGCCAAGTTCAGCAAGGCCGGCACCGCGCTCGACATCGGCGCCGCGGGCGGGGGCAACACCCGGGTGCTGCGGGCGCACGGCTGGAAGCCGATCGCGATCGAGTACGGCGAGGAGGGCGCCCAGGTGGCCCGCGACCGCGGACTCGCCGTGATGCGGGCCGACGCCCGCAGGCTCCCGGTCGCCGACGGCGCGATCGACCTGGTGGTCGCCTTCGACGTGCTGGAGCACATCGAGGAGGACGACGCCGCGATGGCCGAGATCCACCGGGTGCTGCGCCCGGGCGGGGTGGCCCTCATCGCGGTGCCGAGCGACATGAGGCTCTGGTCGGCGCACGACGTCGCGGTCGGCCATGTCCGCCGCTACACCCGCGACACCCTGCGCGAGGTGATCGTCGGCAGCGGCTTCACCATGGAGACGCTGGACAGCTGGAACGTGCTGCTGCGCCCGGCCGCCGCCTGGCGTCGCAAGAAGAGCACCGGCAGCGACCTGGACGACGTGCCGCCCCTCATCAACACGGCGCTCAGCACGGTGATCGCCGCCGAGCGCTACCTGCCGGTCCAGGGCCTGCCGGGCGTGTCCCTGCTGACCCGGGCCCGTAAGCCCCTCACCGCCGCCGCCAGGTAGGCCTCACCGGGGTTCCGGCCCCTCGCGTCTCGGCCATCTCGGTCGCCTCGGTCGCCTCGGTCGGCGCACAGCACTTTCCACAGGCTGTGGAAAGTGCTGTGCATCCAGGAGCGGCCGGTGCGGCCCGGGCCCGTCAGTCGTCCTGGAGGTCGACGGCGGTGTGCAGGGTGGCGAACAGCGCCGAGAGACGGGCGTTCCAGTTGGCGTACGTCGGGACGTCGACGGCGTGCTTCTTGCCCATGTCCCTGACCACCTTCTGGGCGTTCTTGAGCTCCTGCGCGGCGTCGTCCGGGTTGCCCTCGTTGAGGCGCGCGGCGGTGGTGTCCAGAATCCTCAACAGGTCCGTCTGCTTGTCCCGCTCCTTGCCGACCTGGGCCTGGGCGACGGCCTGGCGGAAGGACTGGATCTGCAGCGCCGCGGGCTGGTTGCGCGGGACGGCCGGGGTGGAGGCCTGAGGTGCGGACGGGGGCGCCGAGGGGGTGGTGGGCGCCGCCGAGGTCGCGGAGGCCTTCGGGGTGGGCGTCGCCGACGGGGCGGTGGCGGGCGCGGTGGCCGCGGGCTTGGCGGCGGCCGCGTTGCCGGCCGGCTCGTCGAAGGCGGTGAGGGCCAGCGCGGTGACGCCGGCCAGGCCCGCCGCGCCCAACGCCCCGAGCACCAGCGGCTTTCGGCGGCTGCGGCCCGGCGCGGGCGGGGCGACGGGCCCTGGAGCGGGAAGGGGAACGGGCGCCGCCGGCGCGGGGATCGGCGCCATCACCGAGGTGGCGGCCGCCGGCTGGGGCGGCAGCACCGTCGTGTGCTGCTGGTTCGGCTGATGCGGCTGGTACGGCTGGTTCGGCGCCGGGAAGCCGGGCACGGGCGGCAGCAGCCGGGTGGCGACCCCGGCGGTGTTCGCGAGCAGCTCCTCCGTCGGGTCGGCGACCATCAACCCCGGTACGGTGCCGAGGAGTTCGACGCGGGCGGTGGCCGCGTCGGACGGGCGGTCGGCCGGGTTCTTGGCCAGCAGCCGCAGCACCGCCGCGTCCAGCGCGGGCGGCAGGCCGGGGCGCCGGACGGAGGGCGGCAGCGGCTGCTCGCTGACGTGCTTGAAGGCGATCGCCACCGGGGTCTCGGCGGTGAACGGGGTCGCGCCGGTGAGCATCTCGGTCAGCACGCAGCCGACCGCGTACAGGTCCGTCCGCCCGTCCAGCTCCGAGGCGGTGGCCTGTTCGGGCGAGAGGTAGGCGGCCGTACCGAGCACGCTCGCGGCCTGGGTCAGGTTGTTGGAGGAGCCGGCCCGGGCGATGCCGAAGTCGACGACCTTCACCCCACCGTCGTCGGTGATCATGATGTTTCCGGGCTTGATGTCCCGGTGCACCAGTCCGGCCGCGTGCGCGACCGCGAGCGCCTCGCAGACCGCCGCCGCGATGCCGACGGCGCGCTCCACCGGCAGCGCCTGCTGCTCCGCCAGCAGGGCGGCCAGCGAACGGCCGCTGACCAGCTCCATGACGATGAACGGGGTTCCCTGGTCCACGCCCGAGTCGAAGACCATGACGATCCTCGGGTGCGCCAGCATGGCCGCGTGCTGCGCCTCGCGGCTGAAGCGTTCGGCGAAGCGGGGGTCGTCGGCGAGGCCGCCGTTGAGGACCTTGACGGCCACCTGACGGCCCAGCACCCGGTCCACCCCGCGCCAGACGGTGGCCATGCCGCCGACGCCGAGCAACTCGACGAGTTCATAACGCCCGTTCAGCGCCCGTCCGATCACCTGGAGCTCCCCTCACGTGCCGCGCCCGGGGTCCCGGGCCGCCTCGTGCACCCGTGCACGATAGCCGCACCGCCGAACGGGCCGACCAGGACAGGTCCTGGTGGGCCGATGGCGATCCGCACCTCCAGCTCGACGGCCCCGGGAAGCGGGACGGCGAC